>JALSLA010000025.1 GCA_026988515.1 Helicobacteraceae bacterium
CAAAGCGACTCGGTACTGCGTGGTGTCAAGTTCTAAAATACGTTCTACTTCAGCCTGCTCAAAACCTTCGATGGGGCAGGAGTCAATCCCGACAAACGCCGCCGCTGTCATCATATTGGCAGCAGCAATATAGGTTTGACGTGCCGTCCATGAAAAAATAGCCGCATCGCTGCTAAGCGTTTGCTTCAGGTGGTCGGCATAGAGCTTCATGTAAAATTCAAGCGTCTCTTGAGGCATATTGCGCCGCATAAAACGTGCTTTGGGAATGCCGCTTTCAACTTTAACACTCTCTATAGCCGCCAAAATAACTACCAGATGCGAACAGGAGGTAATTTGTACCTGATTCCAGCATGCAGGGCGCAGCTGCGCTTTGAGTTTTTCATCGGTAATCACCAAAAATTTCCACGGTTCCATTCCAAACGATGAGGGCGATTCCCGTCCCGCTTCGAGAATATAGCGTATCTCCTCTTCCGAAACGGTACGCGTCTCGTCAAAAACTTTACAGGCATGCCGAAATGCCATCGCTTTAGTAAAATCGTTGGTCATCGTCTCTCCTTATTGTTTACCATTCTATCTCTTCATGTGCCGAAATGTCAAGAATCTTTACTGCATCCTGTATTTAAAACGCTATATCCATGGAGAAACGAAGTGTTGTCTTGTCTGCCAGCATCGCATTGTCATTGTAGAAAACATCGACGCTCAGAGGAATGCCCAAACGGTTAAGCCACAAGGTGTCGAACGTTATGCCAAGCTCTATTTCATGGGAGCGTTCACTGCCGTGCATCACCCCTGAAAGATCATAATAGCTGTAGGCAATTTTCAGTGCTTCACGACGCAGTGAAACGGGGAAAGTGAAAAAATAGGATGAGCAATTAAATACACTGCGCAAACCTATCCGTGCTACAGAAGCTTTACTCACATAAAGCGTATCTCTGAGCGAGGGCATCACCACCGTTGCAGGGTCAGAGGTATTGAACAACGATTGCGTCAGCTTAATACCGCGTTCTTGCCTTGTGTCGGCAGTGTCGCTTCGAACATACTGCCCCTCCACAGAAAGATACTGCTCACCCCAAAGTTGCCGTTGGGCTTTCAGCGTAAAGCCGTAACTGAAATCATCCCGATCCCACATACCGTAGAGTGATGCCGACGTTAATGCGTTGGCAAACATGCTCACACCGTACTGTTCCACTTTAGAGAGATTCAGTGTTGCCGAAAGAGGCTCACGACTTGCTACCTCATGATCTTCTGTATAGTTTGCCGTTATATCAGCGCTGTAATATCCACGTTGCAATAACGGCAGTCGCACTGCTGCCGCCAGACCGTAATCACGTGTTTCGACACTCTCGTTATGATCGAGTACGGCATAAGCGCTTAGGCTATATTGTAACAGATATTGCGTATTGGCATACCGAATACCGGCAATATTGAGTCGGTCAATATCACGCTGTGAAAATATTGACAAGCTGTTTTGACCGAGCGGATCGGCAAAATTAATGCTCAGATTATAGAGAAATCCGGCACTCTCATCATTTCCCAAAAAAAGATCCACCCCGCTGTAATCCATGTTAAATACCGAAACATACGCATGCTCCAAATCCGGCACTGATGCTGAGAGATCTGCTGCTTTGGTGTCAAGCGTAGCATTGTTCTCACAAAAGAGTGTTGTTTCAAAGGGTTGCTCTTCCACCGGATCAAGCAAAAGAATCGCATACGTATAGGCGTTGGAACCGACCAATACCGCCAACGCCGTCGTCGCATCAATAAGACGGGCATCAATCACGGTATCGCCCCGGCTCATACGCTCTACAAGACCGTGACGCAAACGGTAAAGACTCGAACCGTACGGCGAAGCGGCAATAAAGTAAACATTGCCGTCGGCATCAACATCAACTACCATACCGTAATACCCTCGAAACGTCGTCAACGGAACACGGTTTTTATAGAGCGTGCGCATCTTTCCCTCTTGTACAAAGTAGTAGAGGTTATCCTTGGCATCAATGAAGACCGAGGAGTTTACCTGTGCATAAAAGTTGTTTCCGACATAAAGCTGCGGCTGATCGAACGATCCGGATACATCAAAATAGACTGCCTCACCCTCACGCAAATAACCCTGAACTACCTTGGATTCTGTCCCTTCTAGCACATAACCGTTTGCATCGTAAAGCCCCTGATAAATACGGATCGGTGACGTGTTAGCCGCTGCCTGTGTAACATATCGACCCTGGACACGCAACACCTTGCCACTGAAAAAACTGCTTGTTTCAGTGCTTACATGTAAATTTTTTTTCTGGAGTCGTACCAATGTCGGTCGCTCCCGTCCGCTCTCGTTAACAAGAAAAAAAATCTCGTTTTCATTGGCATTGAGCGGTGTATAAAATTGTGACGTCGCCACCTCTGTTCCGTGAACCGGCTGCATCTTGGACGCTTCTTTTTCCATCTGGGTACGCCACTGCGCCACAGAAGTTTCAAAATCGACACCGATGGCACGCTTCATGGCATTATTGGTAAAAAACGGCCAGTACCAATCGTTGGAATTCTCCCTCCAAAAACTGTTAACCGCTTTTAATCCGTAATGTTGCGCCAAAAAATACTGATAAAACCCACCGAGTATATAGGGATTGTCGCCGAAAAAATAGGTAGGGTTATAGAGCCTCTCAGGCGTCAAGTAGCCCGCACGTGCCTGCATGAGCATTTCGGCTTTAAAGCGACCGCTGTAAAGCCTGCCGCCGTTGTTGTGACATGACTCGTTAAGCACTCCGTTTCCTTCAAGTAAAAAGGAGCTAACGGTTATATTGGGCAGGGTAAACCACGGAACAAAAACCATGCCGTTTTTAAAGAGTGTGTGCAGCCATGATGAGATGTCGTTTGCTTTGGCATTCATCTGATAATTGTGTGCCGTCTCGTGATAGAGTAGCGTATTGAGCCATGACGTACTGCTAAAATAGTCAACCAACATCGCTCCGCCGATGTAGTTCATTTGAAGGTTATAGGGGTAAGGCATCATAAAACCGTTAGCAATCTGATTGTATTCGGAGAGCAGTCCGACATACATAGGTTCATCCATCTTATAACCAAACAAAGCTTCGTAATGCGGTTGCAGCCACTGTTCAACAGCAGCCGCCTGTTTGGCAAACGGCAGATTTTTTTGCGTATAGATCAACTCGGTATTGCGTACTTTAGCGGTATAGTATGCTTGGTCATGCGGCACAATCGTCGCTGCATGAGAAGAAAACAACATAAAAACAAATAGCGCCGCCGGTATCTGTTTCACAAGGTCCCTTTTAGATGATACAATTGCATTTAGCAGTATATCATAAGGAACCCTCTTGTGAAAGCTTCGGCAGTATTGCACAAACCTCTCATAACTGTAAAAAATGGTACTGTAGCGATTTTACAGCAGGAGCTGTTTGAAATACGCTACAATAGCACTATGAATCAAACCATTGAAATGGGTGCAATAAACACCTTGAAAATTGAGCGCGAGACCGATCCGGGTCTCTTTTTGCAATCGGCAGAAGGGGAAGAGATACTCTTGCCAAACGCCTACGTTACTTCGGATATGCATATCGGCAGCACCGTCGATGTCTTTGTCTATACCGACTCGGAGGATCGGCCCGTTGCTACTACCCAAAAACCTCTTGCACTTCGTGGAGAGTTCGGATTTTTTGAAGTGGTTGACACAACACCCTTTGGTGCCTTTGTCAACTGGGGTCTTCCCAAAGATCTCTTTGTACCCCGCACCAAACAAAAAACCCCGTTTAAGATAGGAGAAAAACGTCTTTTACATGTAGATGTGGACAAACAGACAAACCGGCTAATCGGTGTGGAAAAAGTTCAAAACTATCTCACACAGGCACCAAAAACATTAGCACTCAATGACAAAGTGACTGCATTGGTATTTGCCGTTACTCCGTTAGGCTACAAAGTTATTGTTGATAATAAATACGAAGGGCTCATTTACAAAAACGAGGTCTTTGAACCCATTAAAACGGGTGATCTCAAATCTGCCTATATTAAACAGCGTCGCAATGACGGCAAACTGGATATTTCACTACAGCGTATAGGAAAAACTGCCGATGATGATGCGCAACGTCTGCTCAATACGCTACAAGAACATGGCGGCATGATGCCTTACAACTACAAAAGTGACGCGCAGGAGATTCAAAAGGTATTTCACCTCAGTAAAAAAAGCTACAAACGTGCGTTAACGGAACTGCAGAAGAACAAAAGCATTGACATTAAAGATACAGGCATCTACCTTAAAGGCTAATGATGGGAAAAGGGAAAAAGAAAAAAAGCGTTGAATACTCAAGTGAACATATTATCTTCACCGTCGAAACACGTCGGTATAAACTCATACGGTTTCATCCGAGTAACATGAGTGTTGATGTTAAAATTATTGACGATGCAAGTCAAAAGGGTATAATCACCATTGGATTTGCCGAACTCCCCCGTGATATTAAACAAAAGCTCAAACCCCAAAAATAATGCTAGCATTTACATGTATTTTACATGTAAAAAAGCTATTTGTACCGGTAGGTAATTCTGCCTTTGTCAAGACTGTAAGGTGTCAACTCGACCTTGACTTTATCGCCTGGTAAGATTTTAATATAGTGCATACGCATTTTTCCCGCAATATGACATAAAATTACGTGAGTATTTTCCAGTTCAACACGAAACGTTGCATTAGGCAGTGCTTCAATAATCTTGCCGTCTACTTCAATAACATCATCTTTAGCCATCTATCTATCCTTTCTAAATTTTATCTCAAAGCTGAGACAATATTTCAGCTTTACCATTGATCACTGCAACGGTATGCTCATAATGTGAACCGCGCAAACCGTCGGCACTCACAACATCCCATCTGTTTTCCAGAATTTTATGGGTTCCGTCTTTTTGACAAATCATCGGTTCCAGACAAAAGACCATACCGTTTTTAATCTTTGGACCGGCCTTAGGGTTTTTCCCCTCCAAATAGTTTGGAATTTCAGGCTCTTCATGCGGTTTTTTACCAATACCGTGGCCGCAAAATCCACGTAACGGAACAAAGCCCCGTTTTTCAATAAACTGCTCCAAAAGATAGGAAAGCTCTTTAAAACGCATGCCTTCTGATATGCTCTCAATCGCAAAATAGAGTGTATCTTTTGAGCAGGCAATCAATGCCTCGTCTTCAGTACTGATTGATCCTACACCCACCGTAATCGCAGCATCCCCAAAATACCCCTCGTACTCCGTACCGATATCAAAACCGATAATATCACCCTCTTGCAGGGCATACTCTGTCGGAATACCGTGAATAATGACTTCGTTCAACGAACAACAGACACTATTGGGAAAGCCGTACAGACCCTTAAATGAAGGTTTGGCATCATGAGAAAGAATGTACTCTTCTGCCATCGCATCCAGTTCTTTAAGGGTTATGCCGACCTTGGTGTTTTCTTTTAGAAGTTGAAGTGCGCCGGCAACAATTTTGTTAGCGGCGCGAAGTTTTTCTATCTCTTGAGGTTTGCGAAGCGCAATCGCCATGTTTACAGACCGACCGCGCTAATGGTTTGGTATTTACTCATGTAAATTTGAGCTTCAATTTTTCGCATTGTGTCCAGCGCTACCTGAACCACAATCAATACGGCAGTCCCGCCAAAGAAGAAAGGAACGCCGACCCCTTTAATGATCATAAACGGTAAGGTTGCCACCAATCCTAAATAGATGGCTCCGGTAATCGTCAATCGAGAGGCCGTTTCATTGAGAAACTCACTGGTCGCGCTCCCCGGACGTACACCGGGAATAAATCCGCCTTGACGTTTGAGATTATCGGCAATGTCTTTTGCATTAAACGTAATCGAAGCATAAAAGAATGCAAAGAAGACAACAAACAAAAAGGTTAAAAAATTGAAAAAATAACCGTTGGGACTCAAGACATCAGCAATCGATTGAATCATGGGATTGGTACTGCTTGAAAGTACCGTCATCGGAAACATTAAAATCGCTGATGCAAAGATAACCGGAATAACACCCGAAAGATTCACTTTTACCGGAATATAGTTCATTACCCGCTTATTCTGATTTTGCATCATGGTTTTTTTGGCATAGGTTACCGGAATACGGCGCTCTCCCAATTCTACATAAATAATAATGAATACCGTCACCAAAATAAGCGCAATAATAAACAGTAATGTCAAAAAGCTCATGGCTCCGGTATTGATCATTGTAATACTTTGACCAATCGCACTCGGTATGGCCGAAACAATACCTGCAAAGATAATGAGAGAGATACCGTTGCCCACACCGCTTTGCGTAATCATCTCACCAATCCACATTAACAACATCGTACCGGCTAACATCGAAACCGCTGCGAGCAGAATAAAGGTGTTGTGATCAACCAAAATGGCACTGCTGCCGTCTTGTCCGGTTAGGCTTTGCAACCCAATACTCACACCTACGGCCTGCACCAACGTGATGGCAATCGTAGCGTAACGTATAATTTGCATATATTTTTGCATCCCGTCACGCTCTTTTTTCATCTGACCCAGTGCCGGAAATGTTGCGGCTAAAAGTTCCATAATAATTGAAGCGGTAATGTAAGGCATAATACCCAAAGAGATAATGGAGAGGCGTTCGACCGCGTTACCGCTGAACATGTTCATGAGACCGAGAGCATCATTGGCATGCGTATCAAAAAATGATGCAATAACCGATGCATCGACCCCCGGTACCGGCACGTATGCCAGCAACCGGTAGAGGAAAAGAAAGCCAACTGTAATTAAAATCTTATTTACAAGTTGCTGATTCACAATTAATTTCCTGTGGTTGTAACGTTGTCGTCTTTAATTTTTGAAGCAAGCGATTTCGCCGATGCTCCAACAAGCTTAACACGAGTTACAGATTTATTGAGCTTGTGAACACCACGAATGGATGCCACTGTGATCTCCTCGAGCTCTGCTACTACTTTGATTTTTTCAACATTAATCACATAAGGTTTAACCTTACGGGAGAAAAAACCGATCTTTGGAAGACGTTTTGCCAACTGCATCTGCCCTCCCTCGAAGTTACGTTTACGTTTATAACCGGTTCGAGACTTCTGACCGTTTTGACCACGGGCGGCTGTTTTACCCCAACCGCTGCCTTGTCCGCGGCCCACACGTTTACGAGAGTGTGTAGAACCCGCTGCCGGACTTAAGTTTTCTAGTGCCATCATCTATCCTTTCAAGCTTGCAAGTGCTTCAACTGTCGCACGTACAACCGTATTTGGGTTGTTTGAACCCAAAGATTTGGTTAAGATATCTTGAACCCCGGCAAGCTCAAGGACAGGGCGCATTGCACCACCGGAAATAATTCCGGTACCTTCGGAAGCCGGCTTTAAAAGAACACGACTGGCATTATATTTGTACTCAATATCATGAGAAATCGTTGTTCCTTTGATTTTTACGGTGCTTAAGTTATTAAATGCATTCTCTACCGCTTTTTTAATAGCGTCAGGAACTTCTTTTGCTTTACCGGTACCGTAACCTACTGTACCGTTTTTATCACCCACAACAACAAGCGCCGTAAAACGGAACCGACGTCCGCCTTTGACAACTTTTGTGACACGACCGATATTTACGATCGATTCTTCAAAGTCTTCTTTGTTAATTTCCATCATCGATCCTTAAAACTTAATTTCATTGGCACGAAGTGCTTCTGCAAAAGCAGCAATAACACCGTGGTACTGGTAACCGTTACGATCAAAATAGATCGCATCTATACCGGCATCTTTAAGTGTTGCGGCAAAAGCTTCACCCAATTTTACGGCACTTTCTTTGTTGGCTTTTAAGCCCAATACTTTTGAACTGATCGCTGCTACCGTATTACTTGCCGTATCATCTATCGCCTGCACGCTTAAGTAGCGATTGGAACGATAAATAGATACTCGCGGTTGCGATGCTGTACCACTGATATGTTTACGGATACGACGCTTGCGCTGAATGCGGCGAGCCGCTTTAGCTTTTAAATTTTTTGCTGTCATCTTATCCCCTATTTCCCGGCAGTTTTACCGGCTTTACGCACGATATGCTCATCTAAATATTTCACACCTTTACCTTTGTACGGCTCCGGTGGACGGAAAGCTCGAATCTCGGCAGCGGCTTGACCAACTACCTGATTGTCAATACCTTTTAAGGTAATCACATTCTTCTCAACGGAAGCTTCAACACCTTCTGGAAGCGGATAGTCAATATCGTGAGAATGTCCCAGCTGTAAGTTGAGTATTTTACCCTTAACCGCGGCACGATAACCGACACCATTAATTTCCAACTGCTTCGAATACCCTGTTGTTAAACCAGTAATAATATTAGCAGACAGCGCACGGTATGTACCCCAAAAGGCACGATCTTGCTTGGCTGCAGATTTTGCCGTGAATGTCAACGTATTGTCTTCAAAAGAGATACCGACATTGCCTTTGGTGTCTAGTGTACGCTTATGTTTACCTTTTTCAAAAGTAATGACGGCACCCTCAACACTGACCTTAACATCTGATGGAACTGAAATAGGCTGTTTACCAATACGACTCATAATCTATCTCCTTACCATACTGTACAAAGCACTTCACCGCCAACGCCAAGCTCATAGGCTTTGTCGTTAGGAAGAACACCTTGTGATGTTGAAACAATAATTGTACCGTAACCATTTTTGAAACGCTTGACATCTTCTTTGCCTTTATAGACGCGACGTCCTGGCTTCGAGATACGTTTCATCTCATTGATTACCGTACGACCGTTGTCATCATACTTCAATACTACATTGATTGTCTTTTTGTTTCCGTCTTCAATAACGTTAAAACTCTCAATATACCCTTTGTCAGCTAAAATACTGACAACCGCTTCTACCGACTTTGAGTGCAATAATGTTGTCACATCCAACTTACGCATTGCGGCATTACGAATACGTGTTAATGCATCCGAAATTAAATCATTTATCATTTTTTTTCCTTGCTAATAGCTAGTAGTTTCGTGCTGTTACCAACTCGACTTTCTAACACCTGGGATTAATCCCTCATTTGCCATTTTTCTAAAACAGATACGACATATTCCAAAATCACGAAGTACCGAGTGTGGACGACCACAGATCTGACATCGTGTATACCCACGTACTTTAAACTTTGGAGTACGTGCTGCTTTTGCAATCATTGACTTTTTAGCCATCTTCTCTTCCTTTTGTAAATGGTACGCCGAGGGCTTCAAGAAGAGCAAAGCCTTCTTTGTCGGAGTTTGTTGTCGTGACAACAGTAATGTTCATACCGTGAATTTGCATAATAGAGTCGTATGATACTTCAGGAAAAATCAACTGCTCCGTAAGACCAAAGTTATAGTTGCCGCGCCCGTCAAAACCATTACGCGGAATACCGCGAAAGTCTTTCATACGAGGCAATGCGATTGCAATAAGACGATCCATAAACTCATACATTTTATCACCGCGTAACGTCACTTTGACACCGACGGGCATCCCTTCACGGACTTTAAATCCTGCCACAGATTTCTTAGCATAAACCACGGTAGCATGTTGACCGGCAATGGTGCTGATAGTCTCTTGAATATTTTGAATCAGCTTATTGTCTTTCATTGCAAAACCGGCACCCACACTAATTGTTACCTTCTCAAGAGCAGGGACTTGCATGACGTTTTTAATTCCCAAAGAGTCTTGAAGTTGTGGCTTTAGCGCCATATATTTTTCTTTTAATCGTGCCATAAATTATGCCTCCACTTTACGTACATTTGAAACATCGATAGGCATCTCTTTGTTTACAAATCCACCTTTTGGATTTTCTTCTGTGGGTTTTACTGCTTTTTTTGCAATTTTACAACCCTGAACAATGACTTTGTTTTTCTTTGGCATGACTGCAATCACTTCTGCTTTCGTACCTTTATCGTCACCGGCAATAATCTCAACAGTATCACCTTTTTTGAAACTAAATTTTGCCATTACACCACCTCCGGAGCTAGTGATACAATTTTCATGAATCCGGCATAACGCACTTCACGACCAACCGGACCAAAGATACGCGTACCAATAGGCTCATGTTTTGCATCAAGAATCACGGCAGCATTGTCGTCAAAACGAATTAATGAACCGTTTTCACGCTGTACTTCTTTATGGGTTCGTACAACAACGGCTTTGACCACTTGCCCTTTTTTGACTTTACCGGTTGGAATTGCTTTTTTTACCGAAGCAACAATAACATCACCGACAGAAGCATAACGGCGTTTTGAACCGCCTAATACTTTAATACACATGATCTCTTTGGCACCCGTATTGTCTGCAACATTTAAACGTGTAAAACTCTGGATCATGACTGAGCCCCTTTTACTACATTCTTCAGTCGAAACGACTTGGTTTTAGATAACGGGCGACACTCGATTGCTACAATCTCATCACCGACTTTTAACTCATTGCGCTCATCGTGTACCAGGTACTTCTTAAAGCGCTTTACAACTTTATGATAGCGTGGGTGCATTACGCGACGCTCTACAACAATAGATGCTGTTTTGTCGCCTGAAATCTTTACCACGTTACCTTGGATTTCACGTTTATGTGTCATCAACCGCCCCTTACTTAGTAGCGCTTAGCGCTGTATTAATACGTGCAATCGTTTTTTTAACATCGCGAAGTTCGCTCGTATTCGTTAATTGCATCATTTTTTGTTTAATTTTCAAAGTGAAAAGTTCTGTTTTTTTCTCTTTAAGCATGTCCTGAAGCTCTGTGACGCTCTTATCTGTCAAATCAGAATATTTCATTACTCATCTCCTGCGTGACAATTTTGGTTTTAAAGGGTAGTTTGTGCATTGCCAACGTTAAAGCTTCACGCGCTAACGGCTCGGATACACCGCCCATTTCAAAAATAATACGTCCCGGTTTCACATTCATCACCCATTTTTCGACAGGTCCTTTACCTTTACCCATACGAGTTTCAAGAGGTTTTGCCGTTAAGGGTTTGGCGGGGAATACACGAATCCAGATTTTACCTTGACGTTTAATATGACGCGTTGATGTAATCCGCGCTGCCTCAATTTGACGTGATGAAATACGTCCTGCCTCGGTTGCTTTGAGTGCAATATCCCCAAAGGCAATGGTATGACCGCTGCGCGCTTTACCGCGATTACGACCTTTCATCACTTTACGATATTTTGTTCTTTTTGGCATTAACATGATTATTCCGCCTTTCCGCTAGTCTCGCGTCGGGGAGCACGCTTACCGCGACGCTCTGATTTCTCTTCTTTTGCTTCAGCAGGAACCCCTTTGGCCAATACTTCACCTTTGAAGATCCACACTTTAATACCGATGATTCCGTAAGTGGTCTGTGCTTCGGCAAAACCGTAATCAATTTTGGCACGAAGCGTATGCAATGGCACGCGCCCCTCCAAATACCACTCGGTACGCGCCATCTCAGCACCGCCGAGACGACCGGCAACAGCAATCTTAATGCCTTTTGCTCCGGAGCGTTGCGCTCCTTGTATGACTTTCTTCATTGCACGACGAAAGGCAATACGACGTTCAAGTTGTGTCGCTACATTCTCAGCGACAAGTTGTGCTGATGCCTGAGCTTTTTTCTCTTCTTTAATATTGACAGAGATATCTTTGCCGATAAGAGATTTCAACTTGTTTTTCAACTTCTCAATATCCGCACCTTTTTTACCGATAATAACACCCGGTCGTGCGGCAACAATCGTCACACGAAGACGCTTAACGGTACGCTCAATGATGATGTTCGCCACACCAGCATAGTAGAGCTCTTTTTTTAAGAATGTACGGATTTTGTAATCTTCGCCTAAGTGTGCCGGTGCATTTTTAAAATTTGGATACCAGCGGCTCTCCCAGTTACGGTTGATACCAAGGCGAAGACCGATAGGATTAACTTTATGACCCATAATTATTTGCCCTCTACTTCTACTAAAATATGTGCTGTTGGTTTACGAATTCCCGATGCCATACCACGAGCTCGTGGACGGAAACGTTTGAGAACCGGACCGTTGTCAACACGACACGATTTAATGACACAATCTTCGGCTTCTTCACCGCTGTTGGCTACAGCTGATGCTACCACCTTAGCGATGATTTTAGCCGCTTTATTAGGAGTAAACTCCAAAGCTGCAAGGGCCTCTTCAGCGTTCATTCCTTGAATTTCGCGTGCAATAAGACGTGATTTGATCGGTGATACACGGATAAATTTCAATAATGCTCTAGCCATAATTACCCCACCTTCTTCTGAACCGAGCCTTTATGGCCCTTAAATGTACGTGTCGGTGCGAATTCACCAAGCTTATAGCCGATATGATTCTCTGTAACATACACAGGAACAAATTGGCGACCGTTATGAACATTGAGCGTCAATCCAATCATCTCGGGGAGAATTGTAGAGCGACGTGACCATGTTTTAATTGGCTTTTTATTGTTTTCCTCTTTCGCTTTGAGTACTTTTTTCATTAAGTGATCATCAACGAATGGACCTTTTTTTACTGAACGAGCCATATTAACCTACCCTTTTAGCATTTGGTTTACGACGTGTAATAATAAGCTTGTCACTAGCTTTTTTACGACGTGTTTTTGCACCCTTAGTCGGTTTACCCCACGGCGTGACCGGATGACGACCTGAGTTTGTTTTACCTTCACCACCACCGTGCGGGTGATCAATCGGGTTCATTGCCGAACCACGTGTTTGAGGACGGATCCCTAAATGACGCTGACGTCCGGCTTTAGCAATAACAATGTTACCAAACTCTTCGTTACCGACACTGCCGACAGTAGCCAGACACTCGCCAAGAACATAACGCATTTCAGACGACGGAAGACGCACAGAGACATATTTGCCCTCACGACCCATAATCTGAGCGCTGCCACCGGCAGAGCGAACCATTTGTCCACCTTTTCCCGGTTTTAATTCAATGTTATGAATCAATGTACCTACAGGTATATTTTTAATTTTCATAGCATTGCCCGATTTAATATCAAGACCGGTCTCCGCGGATTCGATAACATCACCCACACTCAAACCTTTAGGCTGAAGTATGTAACGTTTCTCGCCGTCAGCATAGACAATCAGTGCAATACGACAGTTACGGTACGGATCGTACTCAATCGCTGCAACCGTACCGGGAATATTGAATTTATTGCGCTTAAAATCAATAATACGATACAGTTTTTTTGCACCCGCTTGCTTATGGCGTGATGTGATACGTCCGTTATTGTTACGTCCTGCATGCGCGGGAAGCTTTACAAGGAGCGATCGCACCGATGCTTTTGCTGTAATATCCGAGCTATCAACGTTTGTATAAAAACGTCGACTCGGCGTGATTGGTCTGTATGTTTTAATTGCCATAATTACACCGCCAAACTTTCAATTTGTGCACCCTCAGGCAATTTGACATAAAACTTTTTAAAGTTATTCTGTCTGCCTGCAACACCGCGGAAACGTTTTACTTTTCCCGCCTGGTTCAGTGAGTTAATACGTGTCGGAACAATACCGAAATACTCACGGAACACCTCTTTAAGACCGGTTTTCGTCATTCGAGGAGACGTTTGTACAACCACAACACCCTCTTCTTGAAGACCTAATGTCTTTTCTGTATAGATAATTGATTTAATATCTGTAATATCTGCCATTACTGAGCCTCGCTTACAAGATTTTCCCATACAGCTTTTTCCATCACGACTGAGCGATAGGTTGCTGCTAAGAATGCATTAAGTTCGTTCTCTTCGATCACATAAGTTTTTTGAATGTTTCGAAACGCCAAAAACGTCTTCTCGTCAATAACTGATTTAACAAACAGTGCATCACGTGTTCCGATCTTCTCAAACAAAGCTTTAGCGTCCTTGGTTTTACCCGAAGCGACTTCAATGCTGTCAACAATAAAAAGTTTGCCGTCATTTGCCAGAGCATCCAGTGCAAACTTCAGTGCTAGTTTTTTCTGTTTTTTATTAACTTTTTGATCATAATTGCGATTGGCACGAGGACCAAACGCAATACCGCCGCCTACCCAAATAGGAGAACGATTGGATCCGGCACGAGCACTACCGCGACCTTTTTGAGCCCACGGCTTCTTACCGCCGCCGCTGACGTCAGAACGACTTTTTGTTGATGCCGTATTGGCACGAATACCTGCTTGGTACGACTTCACATACAAATAGAGGTTATGCGGGTTGATCCCCGAAAAACTCTCCGGCAGTGCTATCTCAGATGTTTTTTCAAAATTTTCATTTAATACAATTGCGCTCATTATTTAACAACCTTTACACGACCCAGTGCCCCGTTCGGACCCGAAACCGATCCGGCAACGGCCAATACACCGTTTTCTGCATCAAAAGAGACAATCTTGTTCTTTACAGTGACTTTTTCGTTACCGTATTGACCTGCCATCTTTTTTCCTTTCATGACGCGACCTGGCCACTCAGCATTACCGATTGAACCGGTACGACGACCGAAGCGGTGACCGTGAGAAGCAGGACCGCCACCAAAATTCCAACGTTTTACCGGACCGGCAAAACCGCGACCTTTAGTATGGAACGTTGTTTTAACAACACTGGCTTCACGCAGTGGTGCCACATCCAGATCACCGGCTTCCGTATTGGCAACATTCATCGTTGCAAAACGATTGAACTCGGCAGAAAGACTGTATTTTTTCTGTTGACCTTCAATGGTTTTGTTCATTTTTTTGCCGTTACTATACGCCACGATTGCCGTACCGTCATTAACTTCACATACTTTAACCTCTACTACCTTGAGCAGTGTTACAGGAGTACTCGGTACGCTAATGGTACGTGACATACCAATTTTTTCAACAATATATTCCACTGTTTACTCCTAATTGTCCATGGAGCGAACTTCTACATCCACTTCCGGCGCTAAATCTAATTTCATTAATGAATCGACGGTATCTGGGGTTGCCGATACGATGTCAATTAACCGTGCATGCATACGAATTTCAAACTGCTCACGGGAATCTTTGTTCACGTGAACCGATTTGAGAACTGTATATTTACGAATCTTTGTCGGTAAAGGGATCGGCCCGCGAATTTCCGCACCGGTACGCTTTACAGCTTCAACAATAGAGGCTACCGAACGATCGAGTACACGATGGTCATAAGCTCTAAGTTTTAAACGAATTTTTTCCATACTTTTTCCTTATTAAAGAACTCGTTAGATCACTGTCTAACTATAAAAGGGAGCGGAATTATAGCCAAGAAAGGCTTGGAATTCAAGGTTTTTGGGCATAAAAACTGCTTTTCATCTCATTTTATTTCCTTTTAAAAAGGAAATAGTAATAATGGCGTGTGATGATTAAGGAAGATTATGGAGCTGTTGCTAGATGAATATTATAAACAAAATTTACATGTAACCGGTTATGTAACACGTAAAGTGCAACTTGACCGTCGCAGTTATCAAATCTCCGGCATTACGCTTTCGGGAAAAACGACACTGGTCAAGAACTATTTGCTGACATGTAAAAAGTCCTCTTATATCTATATTGACTGTCGCGATATTCGCATTGATATTGAAGCGTTAAATGCCCTACTCACACATTATTGCCAACAAAACGGCATAGAGATTGTGGTGTTAGACAATTATATCGACACCATTTACCTTCCTTCGGTGGCGCAACTGATAATTACGACACACACCCCTATAGCACAGCTGGATTTGGAGCATATTGCTCTAATGCCTCTGGATTATGAGGAGTTTTTAGCTTACGAGATGAAATACGACTCAACGGCACTCAACCATTTTTTACAACTCGGCGGTTTGCCGATTATGCAAACCCTCGCTCACGAAAATCGCCATCTCTACATTCAGCAGGCACTGCAGAACCGTCTGAGCGCCGTGGAATTTAACGTTTTACTCGTGATAGCCCGTAGCAGCACCGCAAAACTCTCTACCTTTGCCTTGTATGAAAAATTAAAGAGCCGCCGGAAAATATCTAAAGATCTTCTCTATCGGTGCGTAGCATCACTTCAGCACAAACAGTATCTTTTCTATGTGGATAAATGGCACCATAAACGGGCCGTAAAAAAGTGTTATTTTTGTGATATTGCTCTAAAAAATGCGCTGACACATCAAAAAAACTTTCGGCTGCTTTTTGAAAACCTCGTTTTTTTGGAATTGAACAAACGCGGACGCACCCTGTATTACAGCGAAAAAATCGATTTTTACATCCCCTCACAGCATCGTATTGTATTGTGCATGCCCTTCTCCAACGAAGAGGTGCTTTTTAAAACCGTCGAACAGATCGAGGAGTTCATTGTGACACAGGGGGTGACCCATATTAAAGTAGTGACCATGGGCTCTTCCGGTGCGCTTCAACACCCATTTGTTGACGTAGAGATGCTCCCTTTTAGCGAGTGGGCCATTATTGAAGGAGAATAAGAGTTACCTAAAGAGGTCGAGTTCTGCTTCGAGTTCACTAAAAACCTCTGCACGCTTTTCAACATTGGGATGAATCATCTTGTAAATCACTTCTGAGAGATTTTCATCAATTGATATATCAAGCTCATGCGGTTTTTTCAAGGTTTCTTTGAGAGTTGGAGCAAAATGGGTATAACTGCTGTAAGGCTCTTTTTTTAGCAGCTGATAGTACAGGTGCCGTCCCAGATCCAACAGTTCAAACGCTTCGATTTTTCCAGTCTCTGCCTTGGTAGAAAAACCGATATCAAGAGTAATGTTCTTAAAACGGAGATAGGCTAAAAGCCTCATCATAAAACCGATGTACGCCCGTGTATAGTGTGCTAAAACCCTATCGTAAAACTGCTCAAAACTCTCTTGCGGCTTTTTAAGTCGCCGATACTCTCGCACAAGCGACTCGACATAATATCGCGCACGTATCAGCGGTACCGATTTCATAACCGTATGCCCCTCTTCGCCTTCGCCGGTCAACTTACCGCCAATACTGATATGGACCCCGTGTACCGTCTGAGCGTTCTCCTTGGCTTTGCACCCTTCAAAACCGATATCGCCCACACCGTGAATGCCGCATCCTTTGACACATGCCGACCAATACATGCGAATACGCCCCGCTTCCAACGGAACCGCATGTGTCAGATATTCTGCCATTTCAATAGCATCGGGCTTGTTGGGTATGACTCCAAAAGGGCAGTGTTCGGTTCCCGCACAAGCAATCAGATGGTTATAGTAAGGTGTGTGGACATTTTTGTACGTCTGAAAAAAAGGGTCGTTCAAAGCATGGTCAAGCCGCTCTTTAGGAACATTCATAATGTAGAGGCTCTGCTCCACATCAAAACGTATGGTGCCGTTTCCACATGTTGCTGCGAGCGAAGCAGCCTGAAGCAGTGCCGTACCGCTGAATATGCCCGAAGGTACCACCGCATGCAGTGCAAAGCTACCGTCTTTGAGGGCGACACGACCCTGATCCGGATCGTTGTTGTCCATGCGGGTCAATGTTTCACCGGCTCTGGAAAATTCAATGCCTGCTTGCTTGCAGAGTGCATCACGTATGGCTGCCATTCCTACGGCTTCAATTAAAAAGAAAAGGCGGTTTTTGTTACGGTTATCGCGAAAGCCAAAGTCGCGAAAGAGCTCTATTAACGCACCGTACAGAGCAATGACTTCCTCGTCGTCTTTTAAAAAAATGTCGGCACTTTTGGCAATCTGCCCCACTTTGCCGCCGAGGTAAAGATTGTAACCGAAACTTCCCTCTTTTTGCGCCAATACCAACGCACAGTCTTGTCCAAAAACATTAGATCGATTGGCAAAAGATCCTGTAATTCCGGTGTTAAATTTTCGCGGCAAAGCACTGATCCACTCGTAGTTGTGTAAAAACAGCGCCTGCAGTTTCAACAGCAGCGGTTGCGACGCTAACACATTGTCAAAAGCATCCCCGTCCAAAGGGTCGTTGAGAATGTTTCGAAAATTATCCACACCGGTCTGATACGTGGAGATGCCTACCCCTTCAAGTTTACGGAAAATTGTCGGAATATCTTCAATTGCGATATAACGCAGTTCAACCTGCATTCGTGTGGTGATGTCAATATAGTCCTTTCCGAAGTCACGTGCCACTTCACCCAGAGCAACTGCTTGCGATTGCGTCAGTTGTCCGCCGGGAATACGTACACGAATCATAAACTGTTTGGGTGTTGCCGGTCGATCGAAAATTCCGAAACACTTTAAAAAATAACTTAAATCTTCCGGAGCAATCGCATCGTATCCCTGCGCGGCATAATGCTCCAGTAAAGCAAACGCCTCTTTCGGGGTTTTCAATGTTTTGGTTTTTTCAATCTTGTTCTGTTTTTTATTTCGGGCATCAAACGCTTGCTGTAACACGCTCATGGTTCGCTTCCTCATTAAGGAGATATGTCATAACTTTCTGGATGCAATCATACTATTTAATAGGCATTCTGATCGCATCAATCTGCTTATTTATTATACAATTATAGGTCAAAGTCCATTGGCGGCACTTCACGCTGTGTCGCTAGTTCTAAGGTAAAATAGTCGTATTTTTCAAAACCGTACATTTTGGCAATCAAATTGCTCGGGTAAGACTCAATAAGGGTATTGAAACGTGCCACATTGTCATTGAGTCGATTGCGCGCTTCCATGATATCACTCTCAATATCGGACAAACTCTGCTGAAGTGCCAAAAAGTTTTCACTG
>JALSLA010000026.1 GCA_026988515.1 Helicobacteraceae bacterium
CCTCTCCTGTCGCCCTATTCCTAAAGCCACTCGCGTTTGTGGACGGGAATTATAGAAAAATCACGCCCCTTTGTCAAGGACTTTTCGGCTAAATTGTTGAATTTGTTCCCTTTCTTGACATTTTTACACTTTACTACATAGAACTTATGTTTATTTATTAGCGTTTTACTTTTAAATGGTCCTCAATATATTTTGCAATACCCATGAGTGTTTCATCGTCATATTTGACACCCCATGCCGGCATATCATCGGACTGAGACCCCCAATGCTCACCCCCATGTTTCGCAAACAAAAATATCTGTTTTTCATCGAGTATGATTTTTGTTAAATCATACGGGAAAATTGACTGTTCCGGATTGTAGGTTGCCACCCCTTGACCGTGTCCTTGTTTACCATGGCAGTATGCACAGGTACGACTGTAAATTTTCTTGCCGCGTTTAATCACCTTCTCGCTTAATGATGAAGAGTCGTACTCATATGCTTTGGCTTCGTCACTACTTTTTTTACCGAAGGTATGATAAATATAGTGCGCAACAGCATGAAGCGAGGCATCGTCATAGACATATTCCCATGCCGGCATACCGGTAACAACAGCACCCCAGTAAAAAGCACCTTTTTTAGCAACATGAAAAATCTGCTCTTCACTAAGAATTGTTTTAGAGAGATTACGCGGCTGTACATTGAAGCCGCCTTGCTCCACACCCTTACCGTCAGCACCGTGACAACCAATACAAGTTTGCTGAAAAATCGCCTCGCCCTGTTTCATAAGTGTTGTATTGATATCTCCTGCGAAGAGCAGTGTACTTACCAGTACGGTCATGGCTACGATTGTTTTCATTGTGATTCCTCTGTAATTTTAAGTTTTAAACGTATTGAGCTTGCCGCTGAGTTCATTCGCGACGCGTAACAGCTTCTCTGAAACATCACTAATTTCATGCAGCTGTTTTTGTGACTCGTGTGACTCTTTTGACAATACCTCAATCTGTTCAATGACGGTTCCGGTCTGTTTGGAGACTTCAATAGAGTCATCCACCGTCTTCTCCACGAATTTTGTTGTTTCATCCATAATAAGTGCCATGGAGTGCATGCTTTCTTGAACGCCGTTGGATGTTTCGGCAAGCTCTTGTGTTTTTTCCACATTTCTGTTAATTTCACCGCTTGCATCGGCAACAGCTTGTACAATGGTATTAACCGTCGCATTAATCTCACTGACACTTTTTTGCGTTCGTTCTGCCAGTTTTCGTACCTCATCGGCCACAACAGCAAAACCACGACCGTGTTCTCCTGCCCGCGCCGCTTCAATAGCGGCATTCAGTGCCAAAAGGTTGGTCTGATCGGCAATATCTTCAATAACCTGCAAGACTCCTTTGACATCATGTGCACTTTCAAGAAGCATGCTGAGACGTTCCGCAAGTTCTGCTTCATTAACGGCATTTTTCTGAATATTCTCTACCATGCCGGTAATATCGGTATGTACTTCTTGCAGCGTACTGTTGACTTTTTGCACATCCCTTCGGGTATCGGCGGCATCTTCAATATTTTTGTCCAAACTGGTTCGTACCTGCATGCTTGTTTCCGTAATAGAGGCAAGCATCTGTGCTTCTCGTGACATGATAGACTCAAACTGGCGGCGCACTTCGTTAAGACGTTTGGAGATATTCATATTTTCCGATCCGGACTCTTTGGCTTCGGCTACCACTTCTTGCACAATCTGTAAAAAGCGGTTGATATACTGACTGGCAATACCTACTTCGTCTTGCGAAGTTACATCAAGACGTTTGGTCAAATCTCCGTCACCCGTACTTAACTCTCGTGTTGTCGTTGTCAATTGGCCGATCGGCTGTAAAATAGAACGTGCCAGAATCGGCATACTGACCACGACCAGACCAATAATGAGAAACAGCAAAGTAATAACTTGCACCTTCATACTATTACGTACGCTTGCGGCTTCCTCG
Organism: Helicobacteraceae bacterium; assembly: GCA_026988515.1. Classification (GTDB taxonomy): domain Bacteria; phylum Campylobacterota; class Campylobacteria; order Campylobacterales; family Sulfurimonadaceae; genus QNZR01. The sequence goes on from JALSLA010000026.1 coordinate 1,956, forward strand.
CTCAAACTTTTAGAGACTTTCTGAGCAATACCCGTAACGGTAGAAAGCTGTGCGAAGATTGCTTCGCGCTGTCGATGCAGTTCACGTAATTTATCGATATAGAGGCTGAATCCATCATGATATTGCGTCAATATGGTCTGAATTTTTGCAACAAGAGCTTTATTTTCAGGCTGTTTTCGTACTTTTCGCTTTAAATATGCCGTATAGTTCATCAGCTCTTCAAATTCGGCTTCAACCGTTACATTGCCCTCATCACTCAACAACAACAAGGTGTCTTTCTCTTTCATACGCAGATCTTTAAACATATCACGCAGATTATTAGCAGCAGATGCCGCGACCACACTGTTGCGTATCTGTTTGATTTCAGCACTGTTTTGTACCAGCTCTACTGTGGCAGTATCAATGCGCTGATTGAGGCTTTGAATGGTATCTGTCACTTGCTGTGACTGCTCTGACAATGATTTTTCCGTACTGCGGGTTATTTCAACATTACGCTTGAATGATACAAAGGAGTCCTGCATCTGTTGGGTAATCTTTTTAATATCGGCGGCACTCTCACTCAACAGTCGTCCCTGAAGACTTTGTTGCAACTCCTCACTAATCTTCTCCGCAGAGGCGACACTCGCTACCGTCGAAGCAGTTTTGGTGACATCTTCACGCCATAACAGGCTGTCACGGTTTTCCATATCTTCAAAAAAAATGGTGTTAATATGCATCGCCAGTGCCGCTTCATCATCAATCTCTTCCATCACGCTGTTGTTGTACTGAAACAGTCCATAAAAACTCAACATTAGCAAGGTAATAAAAACTGCCAAGCCGTAAATTTTCACTTTGATTATAGTATTTTTAAACATACCGTACCTTTAAACTTTCGTAATCATCACTTTTAAAACTGACACATTGACATGTAAATTTTAAAAAAGACGCTCTCACATGACGTTACACACATTGTGTTGTGTGTAACGTGTTACGTTATTCGACCACTTCAATCGTCATGTGCATATTGGGATGAATGGCACACTCCACCTCAACCGTACCCGGTTTTTTCATCTCAATCGTAACATCCTGACCCGGTTTTTGCATACCGATATCGAACTCATTGGCTTCATTGTCACTAAATGCATTATGGGCAAACCCGTCATTATTTTTAAACGTGATTTTATCACCTACTTTTACTTTCATTGTCCCGGGGGCAAATGCTTTGCCTTTCTGATTAACGACATGTTCTGAAGCGTGCATTGAAACCGCTAAAACTAACGTGCTTGCTAAAAGTGCTATTGTTTTCATTCGTATTTTTCTCCTCGTATTTATTGTGGAAACTGTGTTGGCTCTTTGATGTTAAGTGGTGTTCCTTCTAACGTTTTTAGAAAATCAACCAACAACTCAAGCTCTTCTTGATTCAATCCGCGATCAACAATCAACGGTGACACTTTCTCACTGTTTGGAAAACGCCCACCATTTCCGCATACTGCCGTTGCTTCTGCTAATGTTTTAATGGAACCGTCATGAAAATACGGACCACTTTTTGTTACATCACGCAGTGTCGGTGTCTTAAATGCATGAAACCAAGCTGCACGTTTCTTTAGACCATATCGACCTTCATCGGCATCTCCTAAACCTAAATTGTGAAAACTTCCATCTGTAAAGTTAAAACCGTCATGGCAATCGGTGCAATGTCCTTTACCCGTAAAGAGGGCAAATCCTTTTTTGGCATTCGCATCAATGGCGTTTTTATCTCCTTTGACATATCGGTCAAACGGTGATTCTGTTGAGACTACGGTGCGTTCAAAAGTAGCAATGGCTTTAGCAAGAGTATCACGAGTAATGCCTTCACCCGGATACGCTTTTTCAAACAGTACTTTGTAACCTTCTATCTTATTAAGACGCTTTAGCAATTCATCAAGATCCATATCCATCTCCACATCGGCTTCAATAGGACCCAATGCCTGCTCTTCAAGTGTTTTGGCACGGCCATCCCAAAATTGACGAATTTGATATGCCGTATTAAGCACCGTCGGAGAATTTCGCGGGCCTTCCCGTCCTTCAATTCCAACAGCCTTAGGGAGACCGTCACTCCAGCCGTTGGCCTCATTGTGACACGTTGCACACGAGACGGTTCCGTCCCGTGAAAGGCGTGTGTCAAAATAGAGAAACGTTCCCAATTCAACACGCTCCGATGTTATCTGATTGTCCTTAGGTGCGGGAATGTGCTCGGGACGAAGCCATTTACTTAGCTCTTCACTGGCAGTTACACTCATGCCCAATATCGTTATGCCGGCAATGAAACGGATCAGTACATTACCGCGATCTCGACTTATTTTCATTTTTTCTCATATAATAAAATGCTATCTGTTATAATATCATAAAAATAATTTAAATAATCTAATTTTAACCTAAATTACGATTTTTTATTTTTTAAGTATTACAAAAAAACTTTTTTTGTTGTTTTTTTGTACGTGTGCAGTGATGATTTATGGTTGGATATATGAAAGTCGTACCGATACGGTGTTAGTAACAAAGAATACGATTGAATGATTTTATGAGTTATTGCGATATATAGCTTTTGGTGGAGCTGTGGAGAATCGAACTCCAGTCCAAAAACCAACTACCCATGACGTCTACAAGTTTAGAGAGATTGTTTCGTTTAATCTTGCTTCACACAACCTGCAAAGCTACGCAAGACGAGCCTCAAGTGTTCGTTGTTTCGGCGAGACACCCGAACAATATATCTATATAAGGGTGATACTTCGAATCCATTCTATATAGAATCAAATGGTGAAGCAGCCCGCCTCTTTCGAGGGGTTAAAAACTTAAGCTACTGCTAAAGCTGGGCGATAATTTGTGTTGTTTGCATTTATGCAAAATGAGCCGCATAACCGGAATGCTCAGCCGGACTTGCAATCAAAGGCAATTGGCTCTTGTCGAAACCAAGTCAGCCCCATATGAGCGCATTATACCATACTACTCATTTATCTTCTGTTTAATGCTTGATGCCAGCGTCGTACACTCTTTGATTTTTTCAGTATAACTCAGATGTTCATCTAAAAGAATGGTAACAAAAGCAGAACCGACTATCACGCCGTCTGCACCTTGAGCTTTCTCTTTTGCCGTATTGGCATTCACTCCAAAACCGACATAGACCGGTGTATGACTGTAGCTTTTTATGTGGCGTAAAATTGCTTGCAAATTCTCATGTTTTCCGGATCCGGTAATGCCGGTATATGCCACCAAGTAGATAAACTGTTTCGCATCAGAGACAATATGCTCAATACGTTTTGGGGAGTCTGTCGGTGCCACAAATGCTATATTTGCCACATTATACTGATTAAAATCTTTACTATAGCTCTGTGCCTCTTCATACGGTAGGTCGGGAATTATCATCCCTTTTACATGTAAATTGGCTGCTTCTTTCAAGAGTCTTTGCATACCATACTGATAGAAAAGATTAAAATAACCCATCCACAGCGTATCGACATGCGGGGCAACCTCTTTGGAAACCTTCAGAAGATCTTCAAATTTAAAGCCGTTTTGCAGTGATCTGAAATTTGCTTTTTCAATAACGGGGCCATCGGCAACAGGGTCAGAAAAAGGGACACCGAGTTCTAACTGATCCACACCGCTCTCACCCAAAGCAAGTGCCAGATCAGTCGTAAAGCCAATATCAGGATAGCCCGAAGTGATGTATGCTACAAGTTGTTTCAAAGAGTCTCCAAATCGGGAAGTTTTAGCAGCGCAAAGTCTATTTTACTCAATTTTTGATCGAGTTTCAGATCATCTTGCCACTGTATAAAAGTATCACTAATTAAGAGCATCCAGTTGACGGTCTCTTTATTTGCCGGACCCTCTTGCGTACGCATGGTCTCTAAGGCATTTTCTACTAACGTCGACAGACGTACCATCGGCTCCATTTTTAGAAAACCGGCAGCCGATTTAATATTATGAAAAATTCGAAACAGCTCATCAACACTGCGTTCATACAGTTCTGATTTTTCCAAATCAATAATAAGCGGTTCCAAAATATCAACCATCATGGCATAGTGATCCAAGAACTCGTCAACAATTTCAAAATCATAGTTGGCCTCAAGCTCTCTGCGTACACCCATGATGAAAAATTCTCCTATTTTGCAAAATTATACCGCATTTGTATAAAGTTTTGTTAAAATCCATCTTACTGACACTGAGGTTTAGCAATGATACAAAAAATGACAATAAATACTATTAAAAAATCTAAAAACACCACACCCTTGGTGATGATTACGGCGTATGATGCACTCTTTGCCAATCTCTTTCAAGAGAGTGCCGATATTATTCTCATCGGCGACAGCCTCAATATGAGTTTTGCCGGTCACAACGATACGCTCAGCGCGACATTGGAGCAGATGATCTACCATACCAATGCCGTCTGTAAGGGTGCACCCCAGACTTTTACCGTTTGCGACATGCCTTTTGGCACCTATACATGTAAAACCACTGCACTGCGTAATGCCGTACGTGTCTTTCAAGAGACACCGGCTGATTCTGTCAAAATTGAGGGAGGCAGCGACAAAGCCGATATTATCAAACATCTTGTCGATAACGGTATTGCCGTCTGTGGACACATTGGACTGTTGCCTCAATCGGTTCGCAGCGAAGGCGGTTATTTGGTGAAAGGAAAAGATAAAGCCAGTCAAGCACAATTGCTCCAAGATGCCAAAGCCGTAGAAGCTGCCGGAGCATTTTGTATGGTCATTGAAGGGGTCAAAGCTGATGTGGCCACACATATTGCACGCACTGTCACTATTCCGGTCATCGGCATTGGTGCGGGTAACGGTGTTGATGGGCAGGTACTGGTTTTTTCAGATATGCTCGGTCTCTTTGAAGCCTTTACACCGAAATTTGTCAAACACTACCTTCAGGGAGCCACACACATAAAAGAGGCTCTGGCACAATACCGCGCCGAGGTCATTTCACGAGATTTTCCCGATGCTACACATACCTATTAGGAGCGTTGCGTGGAACGTATTGTAGAGATCGAAAAATTCACCGCCGATGAAAGTATTGAAAATTCATTACGCCCCAACGGCTGGAATGACTACATTGGTCAACAACAGATTAAAAAAAACCTTAGTGTTTTTATAGAAGCCAGTAAAAAACGCTCCGAACCGCTCGATCATGTTCTCTTTTACGGCCCTCCGGGACTGGGTAAAACAACGCTGGCGCTTATTATTGCCAACGAGATGCAGACAAATATTAAGGTCACTGCCGCTCCAATGATTGAAAAAAGCGGTGACTTGGCTGCTATTTTAACCAATCTCGATGAGGGCGATATTCTTTTTATTGATGAAATTCACCGACTCTCTCCTGCTGTCGAAGAGATACTCTACCCCTCAATGGAAGATTTTCGTCTCGACATTATTATTGGCAGCGGTCCTGCGGCACAAAGTGTTAAAATTGACCTGCCGAAATTTACGCTTATTGGGGCCACTACACGTGCGGGCATGCTCTCCAACCCGTTACGCGATCGTTTCGGCATGAATTTTCGGATGCAGTTTTACACCAGCGAAGAGCTCAGTGAGATTATTACCTTAGCCGCACAAAAACTGGAAAAGACCATTCATGATGAAGCAGCACACGAGGTGGCAAAACGTAGCCGCGGGACACCCCGTATTGCGCTACGTCTGCTAAAGCGGGTACGGGACTTTGCTGATGTCAATAACGAAGCACATATTGATCTGAATCGTACCCGCTATGCACTCAATGAGCTGGGTATCACCGATAACGGGTTTGACGAGATGGATATCCGCCTTTTGGAGCTCTTGGTTCATGCCAAAGGTAAAGCCATGGGGCTTAGCACTATTGCTGCAGCTCTCAGTGAAGATGAGGGTACCATTGAAGATGTTGTAGAACCTTTTTTGCTTGCCAACGGTTTTATCGAACGTACGGCGAAAGGGCGGATTGCTGCACCTAAAGCGTATGAACTCTTAAAGTTTAACTGCCCTGTCGAGACACCAAGGCTCTTGTAATGCAACCCAAATATTTTCTTATTGCTCTGTTTATATTTGCGTTTTACATGCTCTATATTCTCTATCAGCCCTTTTTGCTGACCATTACCATTGCCGTACTGCTGGCTATCTCCACTGCCAATATTCAACATCGCTTCGAGATAATGCTGCATTCCAAGCTTTTGGCCGCATCGCTCTCAACAACACTGCTCTTCGTCATGCTCTTTGCACCGCTGGGCTATACTCTGACAACCCTAACCATTCAGCTCAATCATATTGATCCGCAATCTATTAAAATTGTTTTTGAAAAAATCACCTCCATTATTGACAGCACACCTCCGTTTCTCGATCCGCTCAAAGTCTATCTGCACAGCTGGCTTGAAGAGCTCAATATTGGCAGTTTTGCCTCCAACGCACTGATTGTTGCCGGAAAAATTGGAAGCTACAGCGCCTCCTTTGTCAAAACCTCTTTTTTAATTATTATCTTCTATTTTTTTGCCCAGTATAACAGCCGTGCAATCTCCGACTTTTTAAAACGGGTCATTCAGCTTCCGCAACAAGATGCAACACTGCTGGGTTTTGAAATCAGTTCCGTCATGAGCGTGGTTTTTTACTCCATTATTGTCACTGCCATTTTTGAAGGGGCGCTCTTTGGTGTTGCCGTCTCCTTCATGGGATATGACGGATTGCTTTTTGGTATTCTTTACGGTTTTGCGTCTCTCATTCCCGTTATCGGGGCGGCACTGATGTGGATTCCGTTTATGATTTATGAACTGGCCAAAGGCAATGTCGAGTCGGCAATTTTCATTGCACTCTATACCATAATTGTCATCTCAGTTATTGCCGATACGTTTATTAAACCGATGATTATTAAATATATTAATTTTAAACTCGTCACAACCGACACCAAACTCAATGAGATCGTCATCTTTTTTGCCATTATTGCCGGATTGAGTACCTTTGGGTTTTGGGGTATGATTTTAGGACCGGCAATTACTGTCTTTTTTCTTTCTCTGCTTACCATAGTCGAAAAACACCAGCAACAAAGCCGTTTTAACGAGTAGTACGTTGACGCATCCATGCCCAAGTTGCTGCGGCACCGACAATCATTAACAGACTTAGCAACTGACCTTGAGTCAACCAGCCGCAACAGATATAGCCAATCTGTACATCGGGTTCTCTCCATATTTCGGCAATAAAGCGTGCCACACCGTACAGCACACCGTACAGCAAAATAAGCTCTCCTTCAAACCTTTTTTTCTGACGATACATGTAAATCAGCACAAATACAACCACTCCTTCCAAAAAAGCTTCATAAAGCTGCGAAGGGTGGCGCAGTGTACCGTGTACATAAATTCCCCATGGTACTTCCGTTGCTTTACCAATGAGTTCTTGATTTAGAAAATTGCCGATACGTCCAAATACATAGGCCAAAGGAACAGAGACGGCAACCAGATCCATAAGTCGTCCAAAGGGGAGCTTGTGACGGCGATGGTAAAGATACGAAGCAATCAGCAATCCAATCACGGCACCATGAAAACTCATACCCCGAATACCGACAAACTCTCCGTCCATAAACGGATTGAAAATTTGCCACGGATGGGTCAGATAATAGAGAGTATGGGTATCATAAAAGAGAATGTAGCCCAAGCGTGCCCCCAAAATTACACCGATTTCTACCCAAATAAAATAGTCATCTAACTGATTTTTACTTATTGCTATATGATCTTTGCGTACTATCCATTTGGCAATATAGAGTGCACTGATGAGTGCTAAGACATACATCATGCCGTACCAGTGTACGGGAATAGAGAAAAGGTGGAAGGCTACCGGGTCAAACTGTTCATATATATGGTTCCAAAATGCCATATCACTCACCTCCGCTTAAGATCTTCAATGCGGTAAGTAAAGAGTTCGCTATCTTCATTAACCACATAAATTGTCTGCTGCGACAACGCAACCCCTTCAACCTGGCCTGCATCAATAGGCTTCTTGTAAATTTTACCGTCAAAAATATTCTCGCTTTTTTTAGTCGGTTCCAAAAGATAGAGCATATCATACGTCAGTACTACAATATAACGCCCGTTGCTGTCGGCACCGGTCACTTTGCCGTCTATGGGGTAATCAATAATTTTTTGAGCAATACTGTCATCTACTTTATAGAGTGTCGTATTACGGTCTTCACGATGTTTGCTCAACAGATACAGTCTGTTATTAAAACTAAAAATTGCCTCACAGTCATAGTTTTTGACATCACTGCCGTGCTGATCCGAGTAGGTGAAGTGTACGGTTTTTTTTACCTTGATCGTGTCGGTTTGATACGGATTGGGCTCATCGATAATATAGAGTTTTAAATTCTTACGTTTACTTTTATTGTTTCCAAAATCGCCAATAACAATATCGCCGTTAATATAACTGATATCTTCCCAATCACGATGTTTGGCTTTTTTAATCTTGACGGTGGCGACACACTCTAACGTATTTTTATTGACGGCGTACAATCGAGGCTTGTCCCCAGAATCGTTATGCATCCAAAAGATATCGGGATATTTTTTAGAGTGCAGTAAACCCGATGCTTCAGTGATTTTTTTACATGTAATTTTCTGTGGAGGCGCTGCAAATACAATCCATATCACAGTACCCAACAGTAGCAATACTTTCATTTAATGTTCCAAAATATCGGCAATCAGTTCAATCGGATTTTTAAATACCGTTGTAACATCTGCCTCATACATCGCATTGTTAATCTGCATGCGACAGGCACTACACTCTGCCGAGACAATCTGTGCACCGGTTTGCTTGATCATGGCAGCCTTGGGACGCCCAGCCGCTTGAGCAAAATGAAATTTTTCCGTCTGCATCGTCACACCGCCAAAACCGCAACAGGCATTGGAGTCACTCATTTCAACAAGCGTGTAATTATGTGCAATGAGCTTTCGCGGCTCTTCATAGATCCCCTGCATCTTACGGGCATGGCACGGGTCATGATAGGTTACTTGCAGATCACTGCGCTGTTTTGATGCTAACAACGCATTGAGTTGCGTATGTTGTTCCAACCACTCCGTCGCCATAAAAATTTTACGTTTCAATGCCGTAGCACGCTGCAACCATTCGGGTTGGTCATGAAAAAAGTGCTCATAGTCAACACTCAACATAGCACTGCAAGTCGCTTCTGGAACAATAATGGCTTCAACCTCATCAATAAAACTCTCAAAGTATTCAATATTTTTTTTGGCATTATGATCAACCGTAGCAAAATCTCCGGTAAAATATGCCGGTGCTCCACAGCAAAGTTGCTTCTTGGGAATGAATACATTAATCTCAAGATGTTTGAGAATTCGTAAGAGTCCCGAACCGATTTGCGTGTAATTATAATTTCCCAGACAGCCAATAAATATAGCCACTTGACGGGTTCCGCCATTGTTAATATACTCAGGATTTGCATTTAAAAAAGAGGTTTTTCCCATTGACGGCAAGAGACGGTCTTTTTTAATAATGGGTAGAGAAAAACGCGGCTCCATCGACGCAATCTCTTTTTTGATCTTAAAGCCGCAGGTCTGAAACACGTAACCCATTTTAAAGAGCAGGTCCATGGTTTTACGATGGCGCAAGAGATAAAAAAATGCCTTTTTAAACCATGCAATCCCGTATTGCTGAGCAATATCGGAGCGTACCTGTTCAATAATCATGTCGGTCGGCAGGGATTTGGGACAGACATCCACACAGTTCGTACATAAAAAACAGCTCTCAAAAATATCTTTGGCGGTTCTATCCAGCTCTAAGTCTCCCCGCTTGTAAGCACCCAAGAGATCAATAAAGCCGCGCGGACTGGTGACCTCATCGGCATTTACGTTATGAATGGTACAGACGGGAATGCATTTACCACACTTAATACAGGCGTCGGACACTTCCGTAAAATCGAAAATTTCTTCAGGTGTTTTAGGCACTTATACCGTCTTTGAAAAGGTTTTCTTTGATGCGGCATGCTTAGACATATAGGCATCAAAAGGCATGCAGATATTTCGAATAAGCAGTGTTCCGGTATCGGAACATTCAATTTTATCGTCTGATATCATCACCAGTTCTTCATTGACCAAGGGCTGCAATGCGGTAATTGCGTCAGCAAAATAGGTGTTAAAGTCAATATCGAACTTGGCGTTAAAGCGCTTGATGTCAAGTTTAAAATTACTCATAAGCTCCATAATCACATACTGACGAATCTGATCATCTTCAGTCAGCAATATACCGCGTTCAAAAGGGAGTTTTCCCGCTTCAATAGCTGCTTCATAAAGTTTCATCTCTTTAAAGTTTTGTGCATAATAATCGGTACCTTCTCCAATGGAGGTCAGACCGATACCGATCAAGTCGGCACCGCCTTTGGTGGTATAGCCTTGAAAATTACGGTGAAGTTCGCCTTTTTCTATGGCTAAAAAGAGTTCGTCTTCGGGTTTGGCGAAGTGGTCCATTCCAATCATTTTGTAGCCGTGTGAATTTAAAAAGTCAATAGTATGCTGCATAATCTGAAGTTTCTCATCAGGAAGCGGCAACGTCGTTTCATCAATTTTTCGCATGGTCTTTTTCATCCACGGTACGTGCGCATAGTTAAAGACGGCAAAACGGTCCGGATTGAGTGTCAGTGCCAGCTTCAGGGTCTTTTTAAAGGTCTCGAGTGTCTGGTACGGCAAACCGTAGATCAGGTCAATATTGACACTTTTCATCTGATATTTTCGTGCCAACTCCATCGCATCTTTAGAGATTTCATACGACTGCACGCGATGCACTGCTACCTGAACTTTTTCGTCAAAATCCTGAACACCGAAACTCACACGATTAAAGCCGCCCTCACTTAATACTTTCATCTGGTCTTCATTAATATGGCGCGGATCAATTTCACACGACACTTCGGCATCGGCAACAAAATTTTTAAAATACGAACGAATCATCGCAATGACCTCTTGAAGTTGCTCGGCACTGAAAAACGTCGGTGTTCCACCGCCAAAGTGCATCTGAATGACTTCACGCGACATATCGAGATGTTTGCTCAAAATCTCCATTTCACGTTTTAAATACTCAATATAGCGCAGCATCTTCTCCTCTTTGGAGGTAAAAACCACATTACAGCCGCAAAAATAACAAGCATTCCGACAAAACGGCAGGTGAAAATAGAGCGAAAGCGGTCGATCGGTCTCTTGATTTTTCAGCTTATTGATATAGGCGTCATAACTGTATGTATCGCTAAACTCTAACGCGGTGGGATAACTGGTATAGCGGGGGCCGGGTTTGGAGTATTTGGTAAATTTTGCAAAATCAAGTATCATCGAAGACCTACATGTAAATTAAAGTTAGTACGCGATTATGCCAAGGTATGGTTGAAGGTGGGCTAAAAAAAAGGAATTATGTTGAGATTTACGGCGGCATAGCAGCAAATGCTATGCCCTAACTCTGATTATGACTCTTGAGAATTAAGATAGTCATGCGAATATTAATGGCAATAAATCGAATAATCTGCCACAGGACACAGGTTCGTAAAAATTTCTGCATTCCCAGCGGCACCATTGTTCCCGATTGCGCACTGTAGGGTTGTATGTGCTGTACGTGTTTACTCTCTTCTTGAATCTCACTCATGATATTGTCCTTTCTTTTTTATTCAGGGATTAACGTCCAACCCGGTTTGAGCTGTGCTTTCCAGATAAAAGCGTAATGCAACAGGTGTTTCACCCAATGCGCCGCCAATCCGATCTCACCGGTCGTTCCGTTAATATCACGTCCGGTTCCGGGGTACTTCTCATAATCGGGAATAATCGGATAGACGGTCATCGCCGCCGCCGTTCCGCTAAAGAGCCCTTTTCCGGCCGATGCCACACATGCCGCACCCATTTTAGACATGTTCGCCGTGTGTGTCGGTGTTTCAGAAACGCCTTTAATCATATCGCATACGCTTTGTGCAACGGCTTTGCCCATCATAGCCGAAGGCATTCCCGTGCGCGGCGGTGTCGGGTTGATCGGCGTACCGTTTGGTGAACTCATCGGTTTGGAGATGATATGTGGCGGCGCAAATGCAATGCCGACGGCAAACATATTTTTATAGGTTGGGTTTTGCAACGTACTGGGCCAATCCTGCGGTTTCCACTCTTCGTAAGGTTTGGGCGTATAGTCGGCATCGACCTTCATAAAACCGTTGGGTGCAAAAATATCAGCGGTAATATCTTCACCTGTTTTGCTAAATGCCTTAAGCCCCACACCCGCAAACGGCGGAATCAGCATGGCAAAATCAAACTCCTGCTCGCCCGTCGTACCGTCAAGCGATTCGTAGGTTACTTTTCCCGCTTCGACTTTATTGACATGGGTACCGAGTATCCAATCCAGACCACGTTCGGAATAAAGTGATTCGGCAAAAACTTTTGACGAAGTAACATAACCGCCCATTTTAAAGTGCAGACCGCCCATACCAAAATCACCCAAAAAGGATTCGTTTGAGATCCAAATCATTTTGGCTTTGTCACGAACCCCCTCTTCTTGCAGTTTATGTTCAATATTAAAAATATATTCAAATGCCGCTCCTTGGCACGTACACATACCGTGTCCCGTACCGATTAAAAAGGTCTGCTCTTCACCCGCACGCATCTTCTCAATACACTGTTGTAGCGTCTCGGCCGCATGTACTGCATGATCTGCCGTACAGACAGAGACCGTGTGACCTTCATCAAGTCCCGGAGTCGCTCCAAAATTCAGCTTGGGACCGGTAGCATTAATGAGGTAATCATAAGCCACCTCTTCGCGCTCACCCTCTTTATCCTGTCCGGTGTACTCAATGGTTACAAACGGAGCATCAATAGTGTCACTACCCTCCGGATTAATAGAGATCGCTTTCGCCTGCTTGTAGGTAACACCGGCTTTTTCATAAACCGGAGCCAGATCAAACGTGACCTCCTCTTTACTCATCTCACCCACACCGACCCAGATATTGGAGGGAATCCAATTCCATTTTGAGTTTGGGGTTACGACGACGACTTCATGCTCGTTTCCAAGCCATTTTGCGGCAAATGATGCTGCCGTATGTCCTGAAACTCCGGCACCAAGAATTACTAATCTTGCCATGTTGCACTCCATTTTTGATTTCGTTCTAATACAATTCATAAGTCAATATTATAATATGAACTTATATCTTCTTAGCACTCACAGTATAGAGAATAGTTTATAAATTCAAACTGAAGAAAACTAAAAGTGTTATCTTTCTAATTATAAAATACAATTTCGTGTTAATTTGTTACATTATGAACGCAAGACAACATTACTGCTGCTTGAGTATTTTCTCTACGATCTCATAAACATTCTTTGAAAGCGTCTCAACTCCCATGATGGTTTCTAAGGCACGCTGCATCTCGTGTTGATTACTGAGCTGCATCTGCCGGTAGGTTTTAAAAGCACCGGCAAGTCCCGATGCTATTGAAGGATTTATGGCATCAAGCTCTATGATCTTTTCGGCAATATAGCCATAACCGCTGCCGTCAACAGCATGAAAATGGAGAAAGTTTCTGGTAAATGTTCCCAAAAGAGCACGTACAAGATTTGGAACTTTCATGTCAAAACATCGGTCCTTTTCCAATGCTTTGACACGTTCAAGTGTTCCCAGACGTTCCGAAGCTGCTTGCAGTGCAAAATATTTATTCATAGTTAAGGCATCATGAGCATATGTATCATAAAACTGTTCAAGCGCCTCGATAGCTTTATGCGGGGCAACCTTCTCAAGCAGTGCCAATGCCGCAATACGGTCGGTCATGGTAGCCGACTGCTCATACTGCTTTTGAATGATATCGACAACAGAAGCGTTCTCAAGACGTGCCAAATAGGAGAGAATTCTGTTTTTTAAAGCACGCTTTCCCTGACTTGTTGCATCGAGACACGTATTATGCGGTTCATGTAACTTGCGGTACAAGCGCATCATAACCTCTTCATGGGTTTGCGCCACTGCCAGCATCAACGTCTCCCGTGCCTGATACAATGCGGCAACATCAATATTGCTATGCTGTTCTTGCATTAAAAGAGCCAGCGACGGCAGCTCCAACAACTCCGCCTTAAAAAGCAGATCAATGCGCTCATCGATCAGTATCGCCCCGAATGCTTCAATAAAATCAGTATGTTGACGCGATCCCATCATTACGGCAACGGCTTCCTCTTGTGCTGCCTCATAGCGAACAAAACCGTCGGTGTCATGTTGCATCAAGAAGATGTTGTCTACGCCTTTTACATGTAATTTAATCGGTGCGCTAAACTCTCTGTTGAGCGAGAGTTGTGAAAATGCTACCGCATCTTGAAAAACAAAGGTCTCTTCTTCTTGAGAAATAATGATAATACCGCGATCGATTAAAGGCTGTTTGGCAATACGCATCGGAATGGTTTCGCCGCGTTCATTTAACAGTGCCAAACGCAGCGGGTACATATAGGGGAGTTGCTTTTTGCCGTTGACATCATCAGGGATAACCTGTTTACATGTAATTTTGAGCTCAGCGGTACGGGCATTGTAATCGGTACGGACATGCAGTTGAGGAGTACGCATCTGTGTATACCATCGCTCAAACAGTGTAAGATCAAGCGAGGTGTGCTGCTGCATCGCCCAAAAAAAATCTTCGGTTCGTACTGATTTACCGTCAAAGGTGTCGAAGTACCGATCCATTGCGTGACGGTAAGCCTGCTCGCCCAACAGCGTGTGAAACATTCGAATCACTTCCGCGCCCTTTTCATAGACGGTAGCCGTATAAAAGTTATTGATTTCCATATAGGAGTCCGGTTTAATAGCATGTGCCGTAGGACCGGAATCTTCAACAAACTGGCGTTCACGAAGTGCTTTAACGTCACGAAGGCGCTGCAGTGCAGTTGAGTTCATATCGGCACTGAAACACTGGTCGCGAAAAACAGTCAGTCCCTCTTTAAGTGTTAACTGAAACCAGTCTCTACAGGTAATACGGTTGCCCGTCCAGTTATGAAAATACTCATGGGCAATCACGCTTTGAATGCCCAAAAAGTTTTGGTCGGTTGCGGTCTGCGTATCGGCAAGCACATACGCCGCGTTAAAAATATTGAGCCCCTTGTTCTCCATTGCACCCATATTAAAACTATCGACGGCAACAATATTATAAATATCCAGATCATACTCCCTGCCGTAATGCACTTCATCCCATTTCATAGCATCTTTGAGTGCCTGCATGGCATAGGTACATTTACTCTCATTGCCTTTATCGCAATAGATATTGAGTTCAATACAACGACCTCTGCATGTCGTAAAGTTGTCACTAACGACCCCCAAGTCTCCCGCTACCAGTGCAAACAGATAGCTGGGTTTGGGAAATGGATCGTTCCATACCGCATAGTGACGCTCTTCGTCCCAATCACCGTACCGGTCTCTATTGCCGTTACTGAGCAAAACGGGGTATGTTTTCTTGTCGGCAATGATGGTTGTCGTAAAACGGGTCATATTATCAGGACGATCCAGAAAATAGGTAATGCGTCGAAACCCCTCCGGTTCATTCTGCGTACAAAAAATACCGCCGGAGCAGTACAGCCCTTCAAGCTCTGTATTGTCATGCGGATAGAGTGTTGTGACAATTGTCAAGCGACACGGAAACGTAAGATGCAACAAAGTTAACGTCTTCTCGTCGCGTTTCACAGCATCCGCTCGAAGTGTTGTCCCGTTATACAATACCGAATCAAGCTGCAATCTCTCGCCGTGTAATACCAGCGGGCTATCCGGCGATGCCAAAGCCTTGACGTATAATTGTGAGGTCACTACGGTCTTGTCATCATCAATATAAAACTCCAACTCGCACTGTTCTATCTGAAAGGTCGGTGCTTGATACGCTTTTAAATAAGTCATTGTTGTATTGGTCATTTGCTATCCATAAAATTTTTTCGTATCATACCATCTCTTTTCTTGACGATTTAATTAAAAATATTTCTGTGATGTCCGATTTACTGATATCTCAAACTATACTATGAGGATGCACCCATGAGTAAACCGTCGGCGTTAGGAGATGAAATTGTCATCAAACCTCACGAGTTTATTGTCTCAAAAACCGATATCAAAGGAAAAATCACCTACTGTAATGAAGTCTTTATCAAGATGTCCGGTTACAGCGAGGAGGAGCTGTTGGGCAAAGCACACAACATTGTACGCCATCCCGATATGCCCAAAGCCATCTTTAAACTTTTGTGGCAACGTATTCAGGCCAAACAAGAGATCTTTGCCTATGTTAAAAACCTCTCTAAAGACGGTCGCTACTACTGGGTCTTTGCCAATATTACAGCATCAGTAGACAATCTTGGTAATATCATCGGATACTACTCGGTCCGAATACAGCCAAATGCGCATGCAATTGCTACCATTAGCACACTGTATCAACAACTCATAGATATTGAACGGCGCGAAGGAGTTGACGGGTCAATGCGCTATATCCATGAACTTTTAGATAAAAAAGGAGTCTGCTATGATGCATTCGTTATTGCC
>JALSLA010000027.1 GCA_026988515.1 Helicobacteraceae bacterium
AGAAGGAACGCATTGCCCGAGAGAAGCGCGAACGCAAAGAAGCACAACGTTTGGCAAAACTCGAACGAGAACGCCAGAAGGCTTTAAAAGCAGGTAAAAAACTCCCTACGATTAAAAAACAAAGTATCTTTCATAGTGTCAGAACCAAACGCTATCGTGGCAAAAAAACCATTGCACCCCTTTCAGAATATACCCTTACCAAAAAATTCGGTCCCTATACCGACCCGATTTATGACATTAAAACCTTCAATGAATCCGTCTCGTTAAAACCGCGATCACGCAATGCCAAAGTCAAAAGTGTCCTTAACGGCAAAGTTATTCTGGCCAAAAAGACACCGCTTCTAGACAATGTCGTTATTATAGAACATGCAAACGGTATGCATACGATTTATGCCTATTTAACAAAAATTGCACCGACGGTTGCAAAAGGCAAGCGGCTCAAAAAGGGTTCGGTGATCGGACGGGTCAATAAAGAGCTGATGTTTGAAGTCACGCAGCGAAATTATCATATTGACCCCATGCAGCTTATCCGTTAATTAAAATGGCCAAACGGCTTTGAGAATTTTTGTGCCCCACCCTTGCTGAGTAGCACGGTCAAGCTCACCCTGAGAACTGTACGAAATTTTAGCATCGCTGATTTTGTCCGAGTTTATCTGATTGTTTTGATCAATATCGTACGGACGAATCACCCCGCTGATTTGAATAGTCTGTTTCTCGTCATCAATGAGCATATCACGCCGTCCGGCAATAAAATAGTTGCCGTTTTCCAATACTTTAATGATGCGTGCTGAAATGGTTGTCGTAAACGATGCCGCTTTAGAATAGGACCCTTTTCCTGAAAAACTGCTGCTTGAGTTCGCATTAAATCCGATATTGGTCAATCCCGTGGCTTTATTGGCCAAAGAGGAGACAGCGCCATTATTGCCGCCTGCACTGAACGTACCGCCGCCAAGTTGCGTGGTATCGCTTTCAGATATTTTTTTATTGACACTGTTGGAACTGTTTGTATTTTCCGTAATGCTGACCGTGACAATATCATTAACATGCATGGCTTTGTGATCTGAAAACAGCGGATTGTCTCCCTGACCGAAAATACTGCCACTGGAGGCATAATTGTTCTCTTCCTCTTTAGAGGGCATCTGCTCGACATACTCCGGCGGTTTAAAATCGAGTTTGGGCTCACTGAACTTTGCGGTACACCCACTCAATAATGTCAGTATTGCCATTAACGACAGAAGTTCTTTTCGCATTCAATTGTCTCGCATTATTATTTTGATAAAATAAAGCAAATTTAGTTCCAAGGGAAAGCATGAGTCTTCGTAACCAGATTAAAGATGACATAAAAACAGCTATGAAAGCCAAAGACACTGCCAAACGTGATGCACTGCGCCTGCTTGACAGCGCTATGAAACAGATAGAAGTCGATGAGCGGAAAACATTGAGTGATAATGATGTATTGGCCATTATTGCCAAACAGGTTAAACAACGCAACGACTCTGCCGCACAGTACAAAGATGCCGGTCGTCATGACCTACTGGAAAAAGAGTTGGCGGAGATCGCTGTTTTTGAAGCCTACCTGCCCCAGCAACTCAGTGATGATGCACTGCATGACGCCATTAAAGAGATTATTGCTCAAACCGGTGCAACGACCATGAAAGATATGGGCAAAGTGATGGGCGCCGCTAAAAGCAAAATCGGTCATGTCGCCGACGGAAAGCGCATTAACGCATGCGTTAAAACGTTGCTGGGATAACGAGAATTTACATGTAAAATATATTTACATGTAAATTATGAACACGCTTCTCCCGTTTTCAGACAATGCAATGCACTCTCCACATCATCTTGGCGCATCAGTGATTCACCGACTAAAAATGCATCGACACCTGCTTGATGAAGCTCCGGAAGTTGGCCATGCTCGTAAATCCCGCTTTCGGCAACAATAATTTTACCGTTGGGAATGAGCGGTATGAGCTTGTAACACAATTCCATGTCCATCTCAAACGTCTCCAGGTTTCGATGGTTAATGCCGATAATGTCGGCACCGGCATAAATAGCTTTGGTCAAATCGCTTTTATCGTGAATTTCAACCAGTGCCTCCATACCCAAATGACGGGTGTAGTTTAACAGTGACTTGAGCTCTTTACGACTCAATGCTTTAGCAATCAGCAGAACAAAATCTGCCCCGTACACCAAGGCCTCAACCAGCTGATACTCTGAGACAATAAAATCTTTTCGCAACAGAGGAATTCCTACATAACGGCGAATGCCCGCCAAATACTCCAAATCACCCTGAAAAAAGTGCGGCTCCGTAAGTACCGAAATTGCATTGGCGCCACCGCGCTCATACCCTTGTGCAATGGCAAGCGGGTCAAAGTCTTCACGAATCACCCCTTTGGACGGGCTTGCTTTTTTCACTTCGGCAATAATACGGTACGGCTCCGATTCACTTGATCGTAAAAAACTCTGCACCTCTCGTGGAGCTCGTGCATTAAAAGCCAAAGAACGCCCTAACCAGTCCATGGTATATTCTGCTTGGCGAACGGCTAAATCTTCTTTGGTTTTTTGAATTATATCGTCTAAAATCATCTACTTTGTTCCTCTAAGCATCTCTCGATGGCATTAATGTGTTCTTGAACCTCTTCATCATCTTTACCCAACGTAGCAATGACCTGCTGCATTAAGTCATGCGCTTGCCGGCAACGGCCGAGTTTATAATATCCCCACGCCAGCGAGTCTAAGTAAAACGATGACTCCGGCTCCACTTTAAGCGCACGTTTGACATACGCGATGCCCTCTTCGACACCCAGATCATGATCAATCATCAAGTATCCCAAATAATTTAGAAAGAGCGGATCTTCATTTTGAAGCACAACCTCTTTTAAGGTTCGCATAACATTACGAAGCACGGCCGGGTTCTCTTTGTCGGCACTGGCTTCGTACTCAAAAATA
This sequence comes from Helicobacteraceae bacterium, assembly GCA_026988515.1. Classification (GTDB taxonomy): domain Bacteria; phylum Campylobacterota; class Campylobacteria; order Campylobacterales; family Sulfurimonadaceae; genus QNZR01. The sequence continues at coordinate 2,950 of JALSLA010000027.1, forward strand.
ACACTTTGTCCCAAAAAGGTGCTCTCTCCGCTTCTGTCATAGATTTTTTTTGCCAATTGTGCCGCTTTCTTGTAGTTTTGCGCATTGACATACAGCTGCAATAACATCTTGTCATTGGCATGATATTTTTCCAAAAACATAATGAGCTGTGGAAACTCCTGTTTATAGCGGTAAATGTTAATAATGGCCTCGGCCACCCGCGGATCTTTCTTATTTTCATACATACGAAGATAAATGGAAAGCATCCCCTCAATATTGTTCTGATTGCTGTAAAATCCTGCCAAACGGCTGCATACTATTTGAGAACAGCCGTGAAGCCTGTTGTGTGTCTCCAGATAGGAGATGGCATCTTCTTTACGATCCAGGTTGACATAGAGTGTGACGGCTAACGTATCTAAAACTTTCTCATTATAGGCAATGGCATAAGCACTTTCCAAATATTTAATTGCCATATTGTAATGTTCTTCTTTTTGGTAGATCTTACTTACCAATAAATAATCACCTTCTTCTTTGGTAATATCCAGCAGCTGTAATGCAATCTTTTTGGCCTCATCAAGACGGTCTTGTTTCATGAGTGCCGCAACTTTAAAACGCATCAGCTGTGGTAACGGTGTCGATGTTTTCTCCAAAATTTGTGTCGTTCGCGCAATTACTTCATCATTATGATCACTGTCTAAGAGCATCATAATACTGCGATACAAATACTCTTTATTATGCGTATGTTCGTAGAGTGTATCGTAGTAACGTGAAGCATCGACATAGTGCTGATTCACCTCAGCGTCGAGAGCGTACATAATATATTCATCTTCTTGAGCAAACGGTTGTATTGCTTGTATTTGAGGTTGCGGTTCATGACGCACGCACCCGAAAAACAGTAACAACAGTAACAGTATCGGTACCCATTTAACCATCAATAATCCCCGGACATTCATCATGAAGCTCTTGCATATTATTCTTAAAATAATCCCAAAACGGAAAGGTACGACACTGTTTTGGACGCACATCGTACACCACACACCCTCCCGCATCTCGGGAGTAGAAAATACAATCATACGACATACCGACTCGTTGCTCTTTAAGTGTGTATTTATACCCTTTTTTTAGTAAATACTTCTGAGCAAATACTGCTTCTTCCATCTGCAAATAGGTTGCCAATGCCTCTATTTCAGAACGTTTAACAAAAATATTGCCGCTCTCTCCCGTACAACAACGCCCGCCGCACTCGGCACACGCTCTCGAATCAAACGCATATCCAAAGCCGTCTTGCCGAATTAAAGTTGACATTTTATACTGTGTGTCCTTGCTCTTTTGTAAATACTTTGTGTCTTTTTAGAGAACTCTTTACCGTCAAATACAATAAACGGCGGTAATGTCTTCATGAGTGACTTCGAATTTTTTCGTGCATGCACCATAACTAACGATGCATTTCTATCTGCTTTTGAATGTACAAATTGTACCGTAACAACCCTTAATTTCGCACTACTCAACGCAGCACACAACAGGGCAAACTGCGAGGGGTCGTAACAGAAGACAAAATGTCCGTGAGGACGCAGCAATGTAGCGACCTTTGTACAAAAATCCTGAAGCGGCAAATGGATGTTGTAACGTGCTGTATGGCGCATCACATCACTGTTTCTCGATGCACCGTCATGATAAAACGGCGGATTGGAGACAATACAGTCATAACTATTTACATTATTGAGTGTTAAAAAATCTTGATGATAAATATTACATGTAATATGATTCACGCGGGCATTGTGGGTGGCATAAACGACAAACTCATGCTGTTTTTCAACCATTTCCAGTGTCACTTTAGGAAAATCACGTGCTACCAACAAACCAATAACGCCACTGCCCGCACCGACATCCAGTACTCTTCCTTTAGGTTGCAACCGACAGATAAAGTCATATAAAAAAAGGGAATCGCTGTTGTAACAGTAACTTGACTCCGGCTGATACAGCAGCATTCTTCCCCTTCTTTGGTATAATTTTGAAATTATACAACGTCAAGGTTAAATCATCATGATAATTATTCCCGCGCGACTCGCATCAACCCGCTTTCCTCAAAAAGTTCTCGCAGATATCGGCGGTCTGCCTATGGTGGTTCGCACGGCAAAAGCTGTTGAACATCTTGACCGTGTTGTTGTTGCCGCTGATGATGAGCGTATCATCACTACATGCAAACATAACGGTATTGAAGCCATGCTAACCTCCAAGACCCATAAAAGCGGAACCGATCGTATTAATGAGTGTGCCAATCTTCTGGATTTGGATGATGACGATCTCGTCATTAACATTCAAGCCGATGAGCCCTTTATTGAACCCGAAGTGCTTTCAAAGCTCATTGTACGCCTCAATGCTCTGAAACAAACCGGTGCTTCTTTTATTATGGGAAGCTGCTACAATGCCATTAATGCCGAATCTGCCAAAGATCCAAATCTGGTTAAAGTCGTCTTGGACGCCGAGCATAATGCCATCTATTTTTCCCGTTCGCTCATTCCCTACAACCGTAGTGGCAATGCGACGTATTTCGGGCACATCGGTATCTACGGCTTTACCAAAAAAAGCCTTAATCTTTTTTGCGCTTTGGATGATGCGCCCGTTGAAGATATTGAAAAACTTGAACAGCTGCGTGCCATTTATCATGGTAAAAAAATTGCTATGGTAAAGGTTTCAAGTACCGGTTTTGGTATTGATACGCCTGAAGATTTACAACGGGCCAAAGAGATCTTTTTACTGTAGGTTGATTGTTACATGTAAATACATGTACCGCCTGGGTTCTGCAAGACGGCACATAAGTAAGAAGTGTTAGATATTGTCGCGAAGGTTCAGTGCTTCAATAAGCTGTGCATACTCATCGCGTTTTGTACGCTTCAAGTAACGCATCAGACGACGACGCTGGCCGACAAGCTTTAAAAGACCCAAACGTGATGCATGATCTTTTTTAAACGTTTGCAAATGCTCTGTCAACTCTGTAATACGCGCTGAAAGCAACGCAATTTGTACCGACGTTGAACCGGTATCTGTATCTGATTTCCCGAATTTTTTAACAATTTCTTGTTTTTTCGCCGAATCTAAAGCCATAATGACCTCCTGATAGGTATAGTAAATTTAACTCAGAACAGATTGCGCTGCCCGTTTTGTTTGGGCGAGATTATATCTAAAAAAGATCTCCTTTACAAGACAACCGGAGGGTTAAAACACAGATTATTGTAAAATTGTCAAAACTTTATTCTCTTTTGATATTGAATCGGTATAATATAGCTTTATATAATTTACAACAGGAATTTACAACTATGTTAATGACTCGAGCTAGCGAATATGCACTACTCTCTTTAATTGTCTTGGCTCGTTCAAACAAACCGCTCGGCGCAGAGACTCTTTCAAATACCCTCAATATCTCTAAAAGTTTTTTGGCCAAAATTCTGCAGGCCATGGCACGTGCTGATATTCTTAATTCCTATAAAGGAGTTAACGGCGGGTTCACTCTTGCCAAAGAGAGTCGTGATATTACCATTTTAGAAATACTCAAAGCTGCCGAGGGGAAATCTCCGGCAGTATTTGACTGTTCGCCATCACAAAGCTGTTGCCCCTCAAATATTGCCAACAGTTGCAGTATCTGGCCGTTTCTTAACCGACTGCAAGGCAAAATCGACACCTTTTTAGACAACCTCACTTTAGCCGACATTTTAGAGGAGTAACCGTTTGGCAAAAACGAAAAAAGGGTCTCGTCAACTGGGATTGTCACTTAATTTTTTAGTACAAAACAGAGATTTAAGTATTGTGGTCTTTGTAATGGCCATTTTGGCCATCATTATTGTTCCTCTGCCCAGTGCTATTCTGGACTTTATGCTTACCATTTCCATTGCCGTTTCCGTTTTAATCATCTTAATTTCACTCTATATTCCCAAACCGACCGACTTAACGACGTTTCCTACATTAATCCTTATTGTAACCCTTTTTCGTCTCTCGCTCAACATTGCAACAACACGTATGATTTTAAGTCACGGCAATGAAGGGCCCGATGCCGTCAGTGAAATTATCAGCAGTTTTGGTAACTTTGTTGTCGGAGGCAACTATGTCATCGGTATTGTGGTTTTTAGTATTTTAGTCCTCATCAATTTTATGGTTATTACCAAAGGTTCAACCCGCGTTGCCGAAGTTGCCGCACGTTTTACCCTCGATGCCATGCCCGGAAAACAGATGGCAATTGATGCTGACTTAAATGCCGGGCTCATTGATGAAGAAGAGGCCAAGGCCCGACGTGCCGAAATTTTGCAAAGTGCCAACTTTTACGGAGCCATGGACGGGTCAAGTAAGTTTGTCAAAGGGGATGCCGTTGCAGGAATTATCATCACGCTCATCAATATTATCGGCGGTTTTTTAATCGGTGTCTTTCAATTTGGACTTGATGTCGGTACCAGCGCACAGACATATACCGTTTTGACGATAGGCGACGGTTTGGTTTCCCAAATTCCGGCACTCATTATCTCTACGGCAACGGGCATTATGATTACGCGTTCATCAGATGACGGTGGCAGTTTTTCCGACGGTGCCATTAATCAACTCATGAGCAATGCCAAAACTCTCATTATTGTAGGTGCAATTATGGTAATGTTTGCACTGGTTCCGGGACTGCCGACACTCTCCATGGGGTTTGTCGGCATCATCTTTCTATTGCTTGGCTACGCCCTTTACAAATATGACAAAGGAGAACTCTCTTTTTATGACGATGTCGCCAAAAAACCATCGGATCTCTCCAGCGTCACTCCGAGCAAACCACAAAAAACCCAACAGGAAATTGCCAAAGATGAGGAGCGTGCCCTCGAAGACATCTTAAAAGTAGAGATGCTCGAACTCACTCTGGGTTACCAACTCATTAAACTTGCCGATGCGTCTCAAGGAGGTGATTTGTTAGAGCGTATTCGTTCCATGCGTCGTAAAATTGCTTCGGATTTGGGATTTTTAATGCCACAGGTTCGCATACGTGACAATCTGCATCTACAACCCAACCAATATCAGATTATGCTCAAAGGCACCAATATCGGTGAGGGTACTATTGATCCGGAGTGTTTTTTAGCTATGGACAGCGGTATGGCAGCAGGCAATATCGAGGGAACGCCAACCAAAGAACCTGCTTTTGGGCTCGATGCACTATGGATTAAACCCGAACTCAAAGACGATGCCATCATGAACGGTTATACCGTAGTTGATCCCGCAACGGTCATCTCTACACACATGAGCGAATTGGTGAAACAACATGCTGAAGAGCTGCTCTCTCGCCAAGATGTGCAAGCACTCATCGATAAGATTAAAGCCGACTTTCCGGTAATTGTCGATGACCTGCTTAAAGTGGCAAGCGTGGGTCTGATTCAACGTATTTTTAAAGCGCTGCTACACGAGCATATACCGCTCAAAGACATTCTCACCATTTTAGAAACGATTGCCGATATTGCCGAATATACCAAAAATGTCGATATCATTACCGAACAGGTTCGCGCCAAGCTCTCTCGTACTATCACAACCATGTATAAAGGTGAAGATGGTGTCATTAAGCTCTTGACGTTTGATACGCAAAGCGAACAGAAACTTTTGGAAAAATCTCATGAGCAAGACGGCGTGCGTAACTTTTTACTCAATGTGGGTGAGATTAACCAACTCATTCAGGCTACTAGCGACAAAGCGGCGGAACTCCTTCAAAAAGGCATTTCGCCGGTCATCATTATTGTCGACCCGTTATTGCGTCGTCCCCTTGCAGAAATTTACGAACGATTTGGTCTGGATGTCATTACACTTTCGCATGCCGAAATTGACTCCAATGCCAAATTTGAAGTATTAGGATCTATTACTATTGAATTCGAAGGAACCTCTTGAAAAAAATCTATCATCTCTCACATATCGACCTTGACGGTTATGGCTGTCAACTGGTTATGAGCTATACCCCGTATGAGATCCATTCATACAATGCCAACTACGGTACTGAGGTGCTTGAACGCCTCAATGAAATACTCGAAGCCGTCAAAAGTCATCACGACGATGCCATTATTCTCATTAGTGACTTAAACCTTTACCCCAGTGAAGCACGCATGCTCGATAATGAGGTACAACAACTCTGTGACAAAGGAAGAGAGATCACTATTGTCCTCTTAGATCATCATGGCAGCGGAGAAGAATCGGCAAAAAAATATGCATGGTACTATTTAGATACATCACGTTGTGCTACTAAAATTGTTTATGACTATGCACTGGAACATTTCGAACTCAAAAATCATGAACCGGAGTGGCTTCAGGATTTTGTCGATGTCATCAATGCAGTTGATCTATGGCATCAGGAAGATGTTGATAATTTTGAGTACGGTAAAGTCTGTATGCGCCTGATTACCGAAACGCGAGAACTCAATCGTGTCATGTTCAACAATGAAGACCGAAACTACAAACTAACCCTCTTGAAACAGGCCGCCGCTCTGCGCAAAGATGCGCAATCGCATATTGAACTCGACGCTGCTATTCATCGCTTTAAAAAGAGCTTTTTTATAGAGGGTAAAGACGATACACTCGATAATCTTGCCACAGCCAAGGTTGTCTCTTTGCTGGGTGATAAGCGCGATACCATGACCATTTACTATAAAGGCTATCGCGGCTTTTTAAGCTATGGCGTAGGCAATACTTCCATCATCGGCAACGGATTTTTGCTCGCTTATCCCGAATATGACTTTATTGTCGATGTGAGTTACCGCGGCACCATGAGTTTGCGTGCCAATAATGGTGTTGATGTCTCACTCATTGCTAAAGAGTGGGCAAACGGCGGTGGGCATCCAAATGCTTCTGGGGGGCGTATTCAAGGCTTTAAAGAGCAGTTTCGCTACGATAAGGTTAAAGAACAAATTGAGAAAATCATCAATAAAAACGAGTCGGTCGCCGGAACACTTGCAGCCAAAGCGGAAGCTTAGGGATTTTTAGCAAAATAACGCTCTATTCCTTCTGCTAATCCTTGCGCGAGACGTTTTTGGTATGTGCTGCTTATTAAACGTTTTGCCTCTTTGGGGTTGCTTACAAATCCCACTTCTACCAAAACAGCCGGCATCTGCGCACCGACCAGCACCCAAAAAGGTCCTTTACGCACACCCATATCTTTAATATTAGAGTAATGACTTCTCAATGTTCCCAACATACCTTGCTGTATATCGATAGCCAGTTTATTGGAAGCAAGAATCTTTTCACGATTTAAAAAGTTTAAAAAGCTCTCTTTTCCAAAACGGTTCATATTGTCCATGTCTTTAATATTCTCTTTCGCAGCAACACGAGCAGCCCGCTTACTGTTTGCAGGAGAGAGAAAATAGGTCTCAATACCATAGGCTTGGTGAATTTTGCCACTCTTGGGAATGGCGTTCGCATGAATAGAGATAAAAATATCGGCTCGCTTTTTATTGGCATATTCGGTACGTTTCGGCAATTTAATAAAAGTATCACGTGTTCGTGTCAAATATACATTGTGCCCTTTTCGTTTTAAGGCTTTAGCCAACTCCTTGGAAATTTTAAAAACAATCTCTTTTTCATATATATTTCTTTTGTATCCGATAGCACCGCTGTCTTTACCGCCGTGCCCGGGGTCAATAACAATAGTTTTTTTAGCAATCGGCGGTTCCTTCTTCAGTGAAACATTTTGATGAATGCTACCTGCTATCCCCGGCCTAATCACAAGCTGGTTTTGTTTGTACCAAAAACGCAACGGCAGTTTTCGTGAACTTTCAATCACCAATCGTGCCGTATTGCGCTTATACTGAGACAACGAAACACGTTTTAAAGAGGATTTTCGCAACTTATAATTTTTTCCCAACAATGACGTATGGATATCGAATATATAGCGATAGCTCTTCTTTTTGGCATCTTCGAGTTTAAAAAAGTTCACTCGGTTCTTTACAAGATTTTTGGAGAAAGTAATAATGAGTTCATTGCCTTTCCACTGTGCCTTGGTAATACTGTGCGTATAAATTATCTTAATTTTTTTCTTTGTATGTTCCGGTTTTATTGTTGGTTTTGTTACAGCGGTTGGATGAACGGTGCGCTTTACCTGAGGTTTAGAACTATGATGTTTAACGACATTTTTGGGATGCTTTGCAAGTTTTTTTTGATACTCGCTGACATCAATATGCAACTTGTCACCTGAAGCTACAATACCCCGAAGTGCTTTTTTTTGTAGGGCAACATCACCATCTATGAGTGCTTTTAAATAGAGATTTTTATAGCTGTTATATGCCGTAAAAACAGTACTTTTTTTACCGCTTTTTAACGCCGTATCGGCACGCTTTAAAAGCTCTGCATTGGACGTGCCATAGAGATTGAAACTAAGTAGGCAGAGCAACAGTAGGCGTACTATCACGCTATTCTTCGCCTTCTACTAGCTTGTGCATCAACTCTTTAACGGAGATGAGTTCTGTCAAACGGTAGCCGTTCGTTCCTGAAAAAAAGAGTCCAAATTCCGTATTTCCCAAGTAGGCATCACTCAGTCGATCCGCAATACAGAAGCCGACCTCTTTGGCTTCCACACCACGATTACACGGTGCCACACAGTTGGAAATACACTTGATTGCCGGTCCCGTTCGCGTCTCAATCAATTGTGTTAAATTAGTACGAATCCCTTGCGCCGGGTATCCTACCGGTGAACCCATAAGCTGAATATCTTCTTTTTTGGCATTAAGAAGAACCTGCTTGAAATTGTCATGAGCATCACATTCAAAGGTTCCAATAAAGCGCGTTCCCATTTGAACGCCGGAAGCACCCAGTGCCATCATCTGATCAATATCTTTTTTATCCCAAACACCGCCGGCGGCAAACACCGGAATATCTCCCCAGTTTTTTGCTTCTTCAACAACCGGTTCCACCAGATTTTCCAGCTGATTTTCCGGTAATTTGCACTGTTCATACGTAAACCCTTGATGACCTCCGCTTTTGGGGCCTTCAAGAACAAAGGCATCCGGAAGGCGATTGTAGCGTTTCTGCCAGCGTTTACAAATAATCTTCATGGCTTTGGCCGAAGAGATAATCGGCACCAAAGCCACGTCGGGATAATCGGCGGTAAATTCCGGCATATTGGTCGGAAGTCCCGCACCGGTAATAATAATATCGGCTCCGGCTTCGCAGGCATCTTTAACCACACGTCCGTACTCACTCATTGCATAGAGGATATTGCAGGCAAGCGGTTTGTCTCCACAAATTTTTCGGGCATTTTCAAAAATTTTCTTTAGCGCAGAAGGTGAATAAAAGTTAGCTGCTTCCAAGGGACGATCGGCAACGAGACGTTCTACATGTATTTTATTTTCATAATAGCCGGTTCCTACAGAGCTAATGACACCAAGCCCCCCTTCTTTAGAAACATTTCCGGCTAACTGATCCCAGCTAATACCCACGCCCATCCCGCCTTGAATAATTGGTATTTCAATCTCATATTTACCAATCTTCACTGACTTGTAACCCATTACTTCACCTTTACACGCGCAAATTTTCGCTTTCCAACCTGCAAGACATACTCACCGCTCTCAAGCTGCAACTGCTCATCGTTGAGTTTAATTTGGTCTATTTTAACAGCCCCTTGCTTAATATCTCGTCTGGCTTGCGAAGTAGACGGTTCAAGTTGGGCTTCCTGTAGCGCTTTTGCAATCCATAAAGGTCCTTCAAGTTCAACAACAGCCATGTCTGTCGGAATATTACTTTTGGCATGAACGCTCTCAAACTCTGCTTGCGCTGTTTGCGCTGCTGCATCTCCATGAAAACGACCCACAATTTCCAAAGCCAACATCTCTTTAACTTTTTTAGGATGCAACGATCCTGTCGTAACACCTTCTTTCAAGCGTGCAATCTCTTGTAATGATCGTGCGCTCAACAACTCATAATAACGCCACATCAATGTATCGGAAATGCTTAAAACTTTACCGTACATATCGTTAGGCACATCCGAGACACCAATATAGTTTTGCAGCGATTTACTCATCTTCTGCACACCATCGAGTCCCTCTAAAATCGGCATCATTAACACGGCTTGCTGTTTCTGCTTTTCATAGGCACGCTGCAAATGACGTCCCATCAGTAAATTAAATTTCTGATCGGTACCGCCGATCTCAATATCACTCTCTAAATGAACACTGTCGTAACCTTGAAGCAGCGGATAGATAAATTCACTAATGGAAATCGACGTACCGCTTTTGTAACGTTTTTCAAAATCATCCCGTTCCAGCATGCGCGCCACGTTATAGGTAGTCGTCAACTCCAGCATTCCTGATGCACCCAGAGGATTGATCCACTCCGAGTTAAAAAGCACTTGAGTTTTGTTGCGATCGAGAATTTTAAAAACCTGTTCCGTATAACTTTTGGCATTCTGCTCAATATCTGCCGGAAGAAGTTTTTTACGGGTTTCGCTTTTACCGGTAGGATCACCGATTTGTGCTGTAAAATCTCCAATTAAAAACTGAATGGTCGCACCGTATTTTTGAAAAGTTGCCAACTTTTGAAGCAGTACGGTATGTCCCAAATGCAGATCCGGTGCGGTAGGGTCAAAACCCGCTTTAACCGTATAATGCTTTCCCTCATCAAAATAGGCTTTTAAGAGCGCAAGTATGCGCTCTTCATCTATAATTTCAGCCGTGCCGCGTTGTATCTCTTTTAAAGCTTCTTCTATCATCTGATTACTTCCTTAGTTAAATACCGTTCTGTACGCATCATCCGTTCGTACAAATTGAATAATTTTTATTTTTCTGTCACGCTCTATTTTGGAGCGGATTTGATTGCTGTCCGCAACATTGCTTTCAAATTCTATCTCACAATACTTAGTATGTTCTTCTCGTGTTTTCCCCAGCTCAATACTGGTAATATCCAATCCGACTTTAGCCAAACGGGTCAACATCTCTGCCAACGCACCTTTTGTATTTTGCATACTGACAATTAAGTGATACCGATAAGTTTTTTCCCGTGCCCATTGAATAAAAAGCATCTTTTCACCCGCATCAATCATGGATGCGGCATTTTGACACATTTTATGATGGACATGCGCTTTTGAACCTTGTAAAAATGCCACAATTTCATCGCCGCTTTTTGGATGACAGCAGTAGTCAAATACAACATTGGAAATAGCGCGATTCGTATAAATATTCAAGCCGCCGAGTTGATACGACTTCAACTTAAAACGATGGCGCATCAGAAAGCTTTTAAAACGGCTGTTTTTACGAATTTCATCGGTATATTTATGCAGAATTTCTTTAAGATTGTCTAGTTCTCTAGGAATTTTTGAACGATGTGATGCACAGTTACATTGTTTAAACCACTCCTCGATACGACTGTTTTTCAAGCCCATTACCGTAGCGACAATATTGACGCCGCTTTTAGCGTCAATATCACGAATGCGATGATTACAATTGGTACGGATATTACTCTTGGCCCGAGACGTTTTGACTGCATCAATCCAACTGCACCGTGTAATTTTCTCATGCGACGTTAAAATTTTGACAATATCACCATTGGTCAGTTCGGTTAACAGACTTGCCTTTTCTTTATTAATCAAACACCCCTCGGCACGATCACCCACTTCCGAATGTACGGCATACGCAAAGTCAAGTGCTACGGCTCCGCGAGGTAAGGTATAGGCTTTTCCTTTTGGCGAAAAGACACTGATGTCTTCACTGTAAAGATCATTTTTAATCAATTCATAAAAATCTTCTACCGACTCATTTTGATATTGAAGATTATGCAGCCACTCTAAATTGACACCGCTTTCTATGCCGCCTTTATACTTCCAGTGTGCGGCGACACCCAGCTCAGCAGTATTGTGCATCTCAAACGTCCGTATCTGCACCTCAAAAATAGTAGTATTTGAAAATACCGTCGTATGCAGCGTCTGGTAACCGTTGTCTTTTGCAATGGCAATATAATCTTTAAAACGTGAACTCAGTGGCTGAAAGTTTAAATGAATAAGCCCCAAAACATCGTAACAATCCAGAGGTTTTTTAACCAAAATGCGAATGGCCAGGAGATCGAGAATTTCGTCAATACCAATTCCCTTACGCTGCATTTTCAAGTAAATAGAATAACTGTGCTTGACACGACTTAAAATCTCAAAATCTTCACTCATAAAACCATTATGAATCAACAATTGATTGACACGATGCCGAAAATCATTTAACTTCACTTCAATTGCCTGATAATTCGCCTCGAGATAACGGTCAATGCTCTCTTTTTCTTCTGTAAACAGATAGGAAAAACTCAGATCTTCAAGAAGGTTTTTTAAAAATGAAATACCCAAACGATGCGCTATAGGAGCATGAACTACCAAGGTCTCTTCAGAAATACGATACTGTTTTTCAGGCGGTAATGCAGCAAGGGTCAACATATTGTGCAAGCGATCGCAAAGCTTGACTACCAAAACGCGTACATCTTTAATAGAAGCTAAAAGCATTTTACGAAAAGAGAGTGCTGATGCTACCAATTTTTCGTTGGAACTTGAGGGGAGCAGGTTTTCACCGCGAATGGCATCAATTTTAGTAAGTCCTCCTACCAAATGGGCTACGTCCGCACCGAAAAGAGTTTCGATCTCTTCAATAGTTGCCGATGTGTCTTCGACAGCATCATGCAACAGAGCTGCCTTAATCATTGCTTTATCTTCAGTAATAGAAGCAACAATTGCCGCTACTAAAATAGGATGTACTACGTAAGGTTCACCGCTTTTTCGTGTCTGCCCTTCATGGACACGCATAGAAAACTCCAGCGCCTGTTGGATATCGTCATGTTTAGACGTACATGTAAAAAGGTACTCGATGGCTGCAGCAACATCTTTGAGATGTTTAATTTTATCTATATCCAATGTACTCAAATTGTTGCTCTTTTAGACACTATTCTTTTGTAAAACCCTTAACCGAGATCACACCCTCAGAAATCTCCATCAGTGCCAAGTCCGCTGCTTTTATGGTTTTTAGATCAATATTGAGCTTGCTTTGAGCACCATTTAACAATTCATCCGCACGCTTTGCCACGGCAATGGCAAGCTGATAACGGTCCAACCCTTCAATTTCTAGTGCTTTTGCCGTTAATGTTTCTAGTCTCATTTTTTTCCTTTATTTTACTATCGAACAATTTTCGTGATTTCCATTGACAATATCAAGTAAATTCCCCGCTTTAAACATATCGCAAACCACAATCGGCAACTGATTGTCTTTTGCCAATGCAATAGACGTGTCATCCATTACTTTAATATGATCATTTAACGCTTGATCATATGACAGTGATGCCAAACGTTTCGCATCACTGTATTTGTTGGGATCTTTATCATAGACCCCATCCACTTTCGTTGCTTTAATAATCATTTCTGCACCAATCTCTACTGCACGCAGTGTGGCTGCCGTATCGGTTGTGAAAAAAGGATTTCCCGTACCGGCTGCAAAAATAACGACACGCCCTTTCTCCAAGTGACGAACCGAACGTCGTTGAATATACGGTTCGGCAATCTGTTCCATTTTTATGGCCGTTTGTACCCGAACTTTCATACCCGCATGTTCACAGGCTTCCTGCATGGCCACCGCATTAATTACCGTTGCCAGCATTCCCATATAGTCTCCGGCAGTTCTACGGATAATACCATCTTGCGCTGCTGTCACACCACGAATAATATTGCCTCCGCCAATAACCAATCCGACTTCAATACCGGCATCAACCAAAGATTTAATCTCTTTGGAAATATAGTTCAAAATTTGAGTGTCAATTCCATGACCGGCATCACCGGCCAATGCCTCGCCGGAAAATTTTACCAAAATACGCGTATTACCCATTAAACACTCCTTGAACACTCATCTTAACACTTAAAAATCTGTGAATTATATTGAAAAATCGCTTTAATACGGCTTTGAATCAGAGAAGTCTGTCGATTCCTACCGTGAAACTGTAGTCATATCTATTGTGGAGGTCTCTAAAAACGGACATGCCGTTTTTAGTGCTTACAGTCCTAATGACTGCAATGTTTTAAGTGTTAAGGCTCCCTGAGAAAGCTTATTGTCTTTTTGGTATGCTTGTACGGCGGCTTTAGTTTCAGCATTGTAAACACCGTTGATTCTGGAAATCTTGTAGTTCTTTGCCTTAAGTTTTTTTTGTAATTTTGAAATAACATTTTTTTGCGTGTTGGTCTGACATAGAACCGGCTGCCAGCGTAAATACGGCTCTGATACCTGTACTTTTTTTACATACGTAGAATAGACTGCGGGAATGGTTGTTTTCACCTCTTTTGCCGGAGTATCAATCACGCGTGTTTTGACCATTTTGCAGATACCTGGAATTTTCTCTTCTTTGGTTGTTGCCGGAGTAACCAAAACTCGGGTTTTAACAGTTTTATAAACCGCAGGAATTTTTACTTCTTTGGTCGTTGCAGGTGTAGCTAGAACGCTTTTTTTAACAGTTTTATAAACCGCTGGAGTTTTTACTTCTTTGGTCGTTTCTGGAGTTGCTACGACTCTTTTACTCACGGTTTTATACACGGCAGGAATCTTTACCTCTTTCGTCGAAGCATCTTTAAGCAGCACTTTCTTGGTAATCGTTTTATACACGGCAGGTACCTCTACCAAACACATAATTTCGCCCGTACCGTTATTGATTTTTTCAATTTCGCCGCGACCTTTTTTCCACTCTGTATGTGCTGCTTTAACAAGCACTTTCTCTGTAACGGTTTTGTAAGTGGCCGGTACGACTACCAGTTTCGTCTTCTCCGGTTCAACCATCACTTTCTCTGTAACGGTTTTGTAAGTGGCCGGTACAACTACCAGTTTCGTCTTCTCTGGTTCAACCATCACTTTCTCTGTAACGGTTTTGTAAGTGGCCGGCACGACTACCAGTTTCGTCTTCTCCGGCTCAACCATCACTTTCTCTGTAACGGTTTTGTAGGTGGCAGGAACGGTTACTATTTTAGTGCGTGGTTCACGTATGGTTACTTTTTTCTCAACTACTTTATAGGTTGCAGGAATCACTTTAATGACTGTTTTTGCTTCCTGTGAAAGCTGTTTGACTTTCTCTTGCTTATACGTTGCCGGAACCAATACTTTGGCATAACACTCACCCGCCTTAGCATTAGGCGGTACCAGTGAATTTGATACGGCATTGACATCATTGCTTTCTACAGTTGTCGCCGGTACCGTTTTTGTAATATCAGCCGGTACTGCAGCAGCCGGTTTGCTTGACATACGTTGAAGTTTTGCTTCACTCGCCTGCTGACTTTTTTTTGCTTGCTCCAACTCCTGCGTTAAACGCTGAATTTCACTCTCTTTTTCCGATAAAAGATCCCCCGACATATCTTTCGTAGAACATCCTGTCGTCCCTATAATCAAAGCTGCCAGTAATGCAGATATTTTGACGCACTTAACCATTTTTACTCTCCTGTATGTGTTATCTAATTGGGAATATTAACCAATATTATATAAAACAACAATAAATTACGATAATGTCTTTTCATAATT
>JALSLA010000028.1 GCA_026988515.1 Helicobacteraceae bacterium
GTCATGAGTGAAGATGCCGTTCCCTTGCCTTTTTCAACCCTGCTCAGTGCTACCGATGTTGACGGCGATACCTTGTATTGGTCCATCAGCACTGCTGCCAGACACGGTAATGCATTTATTGAGAGTACCGGAAACACGCCGGAAGTCACCTATGTACCGCATCGCAATTATGTTGGTACCGACACGTTTCAAATTGCACTGAGTGACGGCACGCTCACCCAATATATTACCGTCTCCCTTACCATAGAAGCTGTAAACGACCTGCCCGTTGCCCATGACGATACGGCATCGACATACGACAATACCGCCATCACCCTAAACGTCTTAAATAACGACAGTGATGACGACAACGACACTCTGGTGCTCAGCAGCCTGAGTACGCCGCGCTATGGTCAGGCACATATTGTCGGCGATGTTATTCTCTATACGGCTCCACAAAATATGAACGTTACCGATACCTTTGAGTACCGCATTGACGATATGCAAGGCGGCCATGCCACAGCGACCGTCACCGTGATCGTCAGCACAGGTGACGACGACGGTGTGGATGAAGCCGAAGGTATAGACAACAATCACAACGGTGAAGACGATCGTTTTGAGAGCCATGTGGCAACTGTGCCGTTGCACGAGACCTATGTCACGCTGACGGCACAGGATTTTACAACATTTAAAAATGTCGATATAAACACTACCCCCGTCACGGTAACACTCAAAGAGGCTCAAACCATTGTACTTCCGTTCGGTATGGTCTCTTTTACACTGACGGACGTCGGTACTAGTAACGATGCACTCCTAACGTTCTATTATCCCAAAGATGAACGCATTGAAGGGTATGCCAAACGCCTTAACGACGGCTCGTGGCATCTGTTGGAATCGACTGTCACACATACCGATACGCAAAGCATTGTCCGTTTTAAGATTACCGAAGGCGGTATCTTTGATCTCGACACGATTGCCGCACAAATTACCGATCCCGGCGGTGCCTACTACCGCGTGAACACTCATGTTGCCGTACCGATGTCACCACTGGCTCATCTGCTCTTGGTACTGCTGCTTGCACTGAGCAGTCTTACTGTTTTACACGCTACTCAAAAAAGGCTGCGCTGACATATCCGACGACCCGTGAAGTATCACCGCCGGCATCGGCACTGGTGCGGTAGTCTAACAGTTTGACATAATAATCCCGCTCTTTCGCTACCTCAAGCATCGCTTTAACACCGATAATACCGCATGCTTCACACCCCTGTTCAATAAGCGTATTATCACGGTTTTCAATAGCATTGAGGCAGATATTATCGAGTCTTAAAGCTTCATTTTGTGTATAGAAATGGCTCAGGTCGGTACTGACAACAACAACATTGTCACGGTTACCGAGTATCTCGTGAAAGAGTGCCGCAAGCGATGCATATCCCTCATGTCCGTAAATAAACTCAATCACCCGACTCTGAGGCAGATAGTGATAAATAAAAGGCATTTGTGTCTCCGTACTGTGCTCTTTCTCATGAGCCTGCGGTACGTACCCGATGGCAAATTTTTCTCTGAGCTGTTGCAGATAGTCGCGATCGTATGCCAGCATCCCGCACGGTGTTTCAAACGCATCTGCGGCAATGGCGCTGATCCCCTCAATGCCGACATAATGGCTCGGACCAATAACAACAACCCGCTTGGCACGGGAATTTTGTAACAATCGGTACGCAATATTGGCGGTAAAACCGCTGTAAACATAACCGGCATGCGGTACAATCACCGCACGCGGTATTCGATTCAGCATTGCGCTTCCTTCACGATGATGGTCTAACGCCGCATTAAATGCCGCTATCATCGACTCAATCTCATTGCACTCCTGCGGATAAAAAGTACCTCTGACGGCGCATTGTCGTATCATAACCAGCTCCTGTTACATAATTTTTTCTACCTGATAAATATAAATTTCAGGATGAAATTCAAGGCAGTTCGCCTGCATGCCCGACTTTTGACACAAGGAAGCAAAAAACTCCTTTGGATCTGCCAGCTGTTCCCATACTTGCGGCAGATAGGTCGCCTGATGCACGCCATATTTTAAAATAACCCCGTCAATACCGGGACGAATGCGCGCATAAAGTTCGGCAACATTTTCATAATGAAGCGATCGGGGTTCACTTAAAAGCGAGATCTCAATGCGCAACGCACCCGAATCAAATTCCGCCTTGCTTAGCGGTTCAAATCGCGGGTCTTCAAACGCCGCCGCTTTGGCATTGGAGACAATATCTTCTAAAAGCGAACGGCGTGCAATTAACGAACCGATACATCCGCGTAAACGGCCGTTAAGTTCCAGCGTTACAAATGTTGCTGTCTCGTTGCCTAACTCGGGATGGTGTTGCAACAATGATGCGGCATCGATAATGCGACGATGCTCCAACACCTCGGCAATCGCATCTTTGGCTATGTTAATTAAATAGGTTTTTTCCATTGTCATCACCTCGTTACCATTATATGATATTGTTACTTATAAATAACACTAAAGGTCTGCGTTATGGATGTCACACTCTGTCTCTCCGGCGGTGCCGCACGAGGTGCTTTTCATCTGGGCGTACTGCAAGCCGCAGATGATTTACATATTACTATTCGGGCCATCAGCGGCAGCAGTATCGGTGCTGCCGTCGGTGCCGCCTATGCCGCCGGCGTTACCCCAAAAAAGCAGTTAGAACACTTTAAAAGCCACGATTTTAAGCGGAGTATTCGCTTTAACTATTTTAAAAACAGTCTTTTTAGAATCGATGCCGACGCCGCCATCTATGATGCTCTGCTACCCAAAACAACTTTTGAAGAGCTTGACATTGCCCTCTATATTACTGCGGTGGATCTTAACAGCGGTACACTGCAGACGCTTCAAAGCGGCAGTCTCAAAACCGCCGTGATGGCATCAACCGCATTGACACCGCTTTTTCAGCCGATTGCCTATCGGGAGATGCTTCTTGTTGACGGAGGATTTTTAGACAATTTTCCACTCCATCCGCTTCAACGCTATCAGCTTCCCACTGTGGGTGTCAATACCATGCCCGTAACCCCAAAGCAACCGCGGGGTATCTGGAAGATCTCCAAGCGTGCACTCTTTCTGTTGAGCCAGTCTGCTGTTCTTGAGAAAATCGACCGGTGCCACTGCTATATCACCTCGGCACAACTCTCACGCTATCGGCTCTTTAGTCTCCAAGATCTCGATGCCTTGTTTGAACTCGGCTACCGATGCGGTCATGAAGAGCTCTCACTGTTTATAGCTTCCGTAACAATGCATCAAGAACCCGAGTAGGCAAAAGCCGTTTCAACATGCCTAAGAGATACGTCGCCCCGGTAATATAATATCGTGGTGCGGGACGTTTACTCTCTAATGCTTGAACAACCTTCTTGATGACGACATCTGATTTACATGTAAATACACTCTGCGTCTTCTCTTCTTTGGAATTGAGAAGTTCACGCTCATACTCCAAGCGAAATACCGAGCATTTCGAATCAATATTTTTGGCAAACATTCGCAATGCATTATGGCGAAACCGGGATGTTACCGGTCCCGTATTGAGAGTAATCACCTCAATGCCGCTGCCCGCAAGTTCAAGCCTTAGCGTATCGCATAAGCCTTCTACCGCATATTTTGAAGCATTGTACGCCCCTCGAAACCGTAACGATACCAATCCTAAGACCGAACTGTGTTGAATAATACGCCCGTACCCTTGCGCACGCATTACCGGAATAATACGACGGGTCAACTCATGCAGACCGAATACATTCGTCTCAAACTGCTCTTTAAGCACCTCAATCTTAATATCTTCCAGTGCTCCGGGTTGTCCGTAACCTGCATTGTTAAAGAGCGCATCAAGTGTTCCGCCGGTCTGTTTCAGTACAGCATCAAGAGTTTGCTCAATGGTTGTGACCGATGTAACATCCAACCAATAGACATCCAACCCTTCCGAACGCAGTTTTTCGACATCTGCTTTTGATCGTGCCGTAGCAAAAACACGGTAGCCGTTACGGTGCAGATAGTGCGCCGTATCGTAACCGATGCCACTGGAACATCCCGTAATAAGAACGGTACGCTTCATGAGTGTTTGTTCCGATCCTCACACTCGAGGCGCAGCGCCAGTACCGCTACCACTACGCCAAACGCAAATGATCCGAACAAGACGCTAAGCGAGCGGTAATAGTTCCCTGCTACAGACGACATCACCAATAGCAAAAGAATAAAAACACCTAAAAGAACTTTTTCTTTTACTTTTAATTGACAACCAAACATTAATTCACTTTATTTAATTTAAGATATTTATTGTAAAATACATGTAAAATTATATACTATCTCTTTAAACGGTTAAGGCAGACAATGAAACATTACCGAAGTAACGGCAAAAAACTTTTACATGTAGCATACGATGACCGTCCCGATGTAGGCGACAGTATTGACGGCATGAAGGTTATCTCCACACATACCTATGCCTCCGATTATGCACTGTTTCTTCAAGAAGACAGCGGTCAGGTCGGCGTCTATGTACTTGATGACATCTATATTGTCGGCCGTGTTTTTGGTTTTGACACACTCGTCGAAGCAGTCAGTGCTTGGATGAACGATGAGATCTAGTGTTTTTGTATCCATACGGTTACCGTTTTCTCTTGGTACTTCATAAATAATTCATATTCATTGAATACAATGCTCATCAAATATAATACTCTGCCTTAAAAATGTCTTGATTTTTGTGCCTTAATCCGACACTTTTAAGTCAATACTATGATTATTTGGGTAAAATATATTTTCAATTTTTTATTGTGCGGACTTTATATGAAACTAAGCCTTTTATTTCTTTTACTTATAGGGTTACCACTTCTTGCATCAACAGAGAGAAAAATTATTATCGGATCATTTCCGACACAACAACAGGCCGACAACGCTTTGGAAGTTTTTGAGTCCAAACTGGACTCACGGTTTAAAGAGCAGCAGCGTCGTTCGCGCTTCAATGTCACTGCAAGACCGTCGGGAAACACCTATATTATTGCCATTGAGCCCATAGAAAATTACAAAACAGCCCGTCACATCAAAGCGCTGCTTCCGCGAGAATATTCCGATGCGTTTATTAACCGCTACACCCCGCCAAAAGCAGCAGCCGTTCCCACAATACCCGAAGAGACAAAAAGTGACACAACAGATGTGGTACCGATAACGGCACCAAAGCCCTTGCCGCAGACAGAAGCGTCAACGGCTCACTCACAAGAACAGCCGGAGCCGCCACTGCCTGAACCGGTTGCTCCGGCAAAACAGCAACAAAGCATGCACGAGGCGCTCCCTACGCATGTACAGCTACAAGATGGACTTGCAGAGTCGAAACTCTTGGCTGAGCGATTCGTTCCGCTTGAGTATCTTTTAATCGGCGTCAGCCTGTTGGCACTCATTTTATTGCTCTGTTTGATCCGATACTATAAAAAATACCATCATCTCAAAAAACAACTTGCCTCCGGCGAATATCGTGATGAACGCAACAGTACGGCAACATCTTCCAAATCTTCCGATATCTTTTTTGTGCGTCAACATTGAATTTAAATAGCTACAAGGTTTTCTATGTATACTAAACCGACACCCTTCTCGTTAAAACCTTGCCTCATTACCTTACTCGTACTGGCATGGACAACCCTTCTGGCGGAAAAACTCAATTATGACTATGCGATTATGTGGGCACGCGAAGGAGAAATTAAACGTGCTTTACATGAGCTTGAGACACTACAGCGCAACAATCCGCAAAACCAACAACTTCTTTATGACTACATTACCGTATTGGGTTGGGACAATAATGACGACAAAGTGCTGGCACTGCAGAACAAAATTTCTCTGACCAAAGCGCCGCATTACGTACTGCAACATGTTGCCAAAGCGGCACGCAATCGTAAAAAATTCGGCACAGCAACCGCTTTTTACCATATTGGCATCAAACGTTTTCCCGACAACCCGCAGTTTTACATCGGGCTGGCAATGACCCTGTACGACAACAACAAGACTGCGCATGCCAACCAGACGCTTGCCCGTGCTGCAGAACACTTTAAACATGACGATGCCGTCTTGTACAATATTGCGCAAACCTATGAATACAAACGCATCTATTTTGAAGCGTTACGACTCTACCAGAATCTCATTACCCGTCCCCCGTTTAAAGAGAAAGCCATTGTCAATATGGTCGGCGTACTCAGGCGCTTAAAAATGCCTTTTCAGGCGCAATCCTATGTCGACGCCTACCCCCATCTTTTCGATTCTCAATCCGTGTCAGCGCTTCGGGCCGATGAAGCGGCTTACGAACTGCGCTGGGCTCTTAAAGGCTACTATGACACTCCGGACAACCGACCGTTACTGCTCAGTGCATTGGCAAAAATCAATGCCAATCTAGTAAGCTTTAACCTCAACGATCCGGAATCACTGAACATGAAGATAGTTCAAAACGGTATTTTTGATAAGACGACCATACTCAATGCACTGGGACGTACCAAAGCCGCTATTGCCCTCTACCGCTGTTATGCCGCAGAGGGTTTGAGCTTTCCTCCGTACGCCCTTACCGCCGTAGCCGATGCTTATTTGAGCAACAAAAACCCTCAAATGGCCGAAAAACTGTTGGAACAGGCATTAACGACAGACCCCAATAACTTTAAAGCCAAAATACTTCTTTTTTATGCCTACAGCGATGGCTACAAGATGCACAGAGCTCTCGATTTTGCCAAAGCGATGGATGCCAAAGAACTCCCCACCGTCTGGGATCGCCAACATCAGTACAAACAGACCAATCCGCGAAAGCTGGAGACAACAATTTTACAGATACTCTCGTTGGAATATGCCGGTTATATGAATGCTGCCCAAAAGCAACTTGAAGCACTCACAGCCAAAGCTCCTGCCAGCAGCTGGCTACGTAATACACTGGCTCAGCTCTACTACTACCGCGGATGGTACGACAAAGCACTGCAAGAGTATACCATTGTACATCATTTCGATGCCACAGATTTTACCGCCAGAGCGGGGATAATCCGCTCCACACTGATGCAACGCCGCTATGCTAAAGCCAACACGCAAATGCAAACCCTTCAAGAGGCCTATCCTTTTCAACAAAAAGCATTGCAGGAACTTCGTAAAACATATCATGCGCTTACTCAAGGCGGGTTTGATATACAAAGCCGTTTTGGGGACACCCCCACACAGTCAAGCGCGGGCAGCGCTTCGGGCTACGCGCTGAGCAGTCGGCTCTACTCGCCGCTCATTAGTGAGCATTACCGTCTGTTTCTCGATGCCCGCCGCAGCTATGAAAAGCTCTACGGAAACCGTCTGCAAAACAACCGTTACGGCATGGGCTTTAGCTATACCGATGCAACAGTTGAGGCATCGCTGCTGCTAGGCTACAATGCGGACACTATCAAACGCTTTGCACCGTCGCTCACAGTATCGTATTTTTTTAACGACTATGTTCGCCTGCAAAGCGGCTATGAGCTCTTTTCGCCGCACACACCTTTACGTGGCATTGTTCAGGGTATTCGTGCCGATCGCCTCTTTGCAACACTGACCTACCGACACAGTGATGCCCAAGAGAGCGCCTTAACGCTTGAGCAAGTCGACTTTACCGACGGCAATATGCGCTACGCCTTGTCGCTACGCCATTTTAACCGTCTTGTTGAAGGTCCCTACTACAATTTAGATGCCTATATTTACAGCGGTATCTCCGATAACTCCAAAGAGAATACGCCCTATTACAACCCCGATCAGGATGCCTACGGCAGTCTCGAGGCAAAAAACAGCTGGATGCTCTATAAGTTTTATGATTTTAGCATTAAACAGATTCTTGGTATTGAAGCGGGTATACACTGGGAAAACGCCTACGGTTCCAATATGACCGGCGTTTTCTCAGTGGCACAGGAGTGGCATCTTAACAAGCGTCTGGGTTTTGACGTAGGATATTTGCGAAAACGCTCTTCTTATGACGGTAATATCGAATACAAAAATGAGTTTTATCTCACTATTAACGGGAGGTTTTAAATGCGATGGCTCTTACACGTTGTGCTGCTTGGTATCATAGTCTTCTCTGCAGACGCAGACAACAAGCCGCAACACAATACGTTTCAAGCACTCTGCTACCACAATGTCGTCGATGTCATTACCGATCCTGACATCTCCAATATAACAACCGATCAGCTCATCGCACACTTTAAATGGTTGAAACAAAACGGTTACAGCGTTGTGAGTATTGACGATATTATTCAAGCCAAAGCGGGCAAAAAAAACCTGCCGGAAAAGGCCGTTTTGCTCACATTCGATGACGGATACAGCAGTTTTTATACTCGTATCTATCCCCTGCTCAAACTCTATAACTACCCCGCAGTTTACGGAGTCGTCGGTAAATGGCTGGAGGCCCCGCTTGACAAAAGTTTCCTCTACGGCAACACTACCAAATCACGAAATATATTACTCACCTGGGAGCAGATTAAAGAGATGACCGACTCCGGTCTTATAGAGATCGCCTCACACAGCTACAATGCGCACTACGGCACACTTGCCAATCCGCAAGGCAACACACGACCGTTTTATACCACCTTGATGTTCAATGACAACACCCAACGTTATGAGAGTGAACATGCTTACGTTCAGCGTGTAGAACGTGATATCAAACAGTCCAGCGACACACTGTTTAAGCATACCGGCACACGCCCTCGGGTGATGCTGTGGCCCTTTGGAGCCTACAATTATATTGTACAGGAGTTGGCGCAGAAATATGGCATGACCATTACCGCCACACTGGACAACGGTACGAATACGCCGGATAATCTCGCTGCTATTAAAAGAGTTCTTATCAGTAACAATGCGGACTTCAATGACTTTATGTGGTCTCTGAAGCCATATCAACCCGATCCGCAGCGCGCGCTCTATGTCACGCTTGACGAGATCTACAGTGATGATGCCAATATTACCGAACAGAATCTCGGAGCACTCATTGAAAAAATTCGCACTTTCGGGGCAAACCATATCTTTGTCAAAGCCTTTGCCGATACTGACGGCGACGGACTCGCAGACATGCTCTATTTTCCCAACAATACCCTGCCCGTGCGTGCCGATCTTCTTGGACGCGCACTCTGGCAGATTAAACGACGCACCGGCGTGACGTATGTGCATACCTGGCTGCCTCTAAGTGCTTTTGAAATCAACAATCGACCCCTCTCGCTGCACCGTTTAGATGATAAAAAGCAGATTCAAAATATCTATTATGCGATGGCAAAACAGAGTTTTTTTCAGGGTATTTTACTCGATAACAGCTATCCCAATCATTACCGATCCGATACTCTCATTGATTTTGCCGCCGCCATTAAAGAGAGTATGAAGTATTTTGCCCGAAACCATCAGACCTCCTTGCTGCTTCAAGCAGACAACCCTTTGCTGAATCAGCGTGATCAATTGGCAATGCTGTTAAACTCCTTTGATTATACCGTTGTTGACACCGGTGCGCAGCTAAGCTCTTCTAAGGCGTTGCTACAACGCCTCGATACGCTCAATATTACCGCCGATGCCTTAAAGCATATTGCATTGAAATTTCACGAAAAAGCGTATGCACAACATACCATTGCCCGGTACATGAAACATATGGAGCTCTACGGTGCCATGAATTTTGGTTACGAAAGCCGGCGCTATCTTAATAAGAAACATCTCGCCTCCGAAGTGATCCATATCTTTTCACTCAAAAACAATCCTTATGAAAAGTGAGTCGTACCGATGATCGAACCCGTAACACAGAGTCTTCAAAATGTATTGATTGTCGTCGCCGATGCATTATCAGACTTCATCTATATCTATCCGGTGTTTGCCGCTTATGTCTGGATGACAGGGGCCTTGTACTATTACTTTAAATGGGAACGTAAAGAGCTTAAAAGTGCGTCATTGCCTCAGTTTGAGAGCTACCCTCTGGTCTCCATTGTCATTCCTTGCTACAATGAGGCTGACCATATTCATGAAGTTATTCAGCATTTAAACAACCTGAACTATCCCAACTATGAAATCATTGCGGTAAATGACGGCAGTAAAGACAATACTTCTGAAATTCTTCTTGCACTGATGGAGACGCATGACAAACTCCGCGTGGTTGATTTTGTCATTAACCAGGGCAAAGCTACCGGACTCAATATGGCAGCCATCGTTGCCAAAGGCGACTACCTCATCTGTATTGACGGCGACTCCATTTTAGAACCCGACGCCATACTTTGGATGATGCGCCATTTTATTCAAAATCCTCGCGTCGGTGCCGTTACCGGCAAACCCAAAGTACGCAACCGCTCTACCATATTGGGAAAACTCCAAACCGGTGAATTTTCAGCCATTATCGGCCTGATTAAACGCGCCCAAAGCATTTACGGCAAAATCTTTGCGGTCTCGGGCGTTGTAACTGCCTTTCGAAAATCAGCCGTACACGACGTGGGGTACTGGAGTACCGACATGATTACCGAAGATATTGACATCTGCTGGCGTCTGCAGATTCGCCATTGGGATATTAAATTTGAACCCCATGCACTCTGCTGGATTCTCATGCCCGAGACGCTGAGCGGTCTTTGGAAACAGCGACTTCGCTGGGCACAAGGGGGTATGGAGGTTCTGCTGCGTTATCCGCAGATTTTTCACTACAAAGAGCAACGCCGTATGTGGCCAATCTATTTTGAATATCTGATCAGTATTTTATGGGCATTTTCCGTTGTGCTGGTACTCTTGTTCTGGTTCGTCTCTCTTGCTGCCAATTTTCCGTTAGGTTTTAGCAATACTTCGGTATACGGTGTCATGCTGGGGCTTACCTTCATGTTGCAGTTTTTCATTAGCTTTTATATCAGTTCACGCTATGAAAAAGGTCTCTATACCTACTATTTTTGGTTGGTGTGGTACCCCATTGCCTACTGGATCATTATTGCCGCCACCTCCGTTGTCGGTGCTATTAAAGCCATTCGGCGTAAAAAGGGCGAGCATGCAGTTTGGGAAAGTCCGGACAGGGGGGTCTAATGGCACTACAACGAGATAAAAGCGCCTATTATATTGTCAACCGTCGCAGCAACACGGTGCTGTACAGAGATCTGCTCATTACGCTTTTTTTGTGGGGCATATGGTTTTATATTATGTATCCGCTCTTTGGTATTGTCTTATGGAAAAACTTTAACATCAATATCTTTTTTTATTATGACACCACCGATGCGATCGAAGAGCTGTTTCACACACTGAAAAACTTTCTCATTTTCGGCGGTACCATCATTCTCTCCACCTCATCCCTGATTGTCATGTGGGGATATTACAATCAACATCGCTTCAAACAGCATAAAAACAAACGAAAAAAGCATCTCCTCTCCGTTGGAAGCCAAACTATAGCCAAGTCTCTGGGTGTTGAGACTGCCTATATTGAAGCCTGCCACAATGCACGGTATATTCAGATCTATCATACGGACAAGCCGACCAATCGCGATGTCTTTAAAAAGTTTGATAAAAAAAACATTAAGAGCGTACAGCTCTATTTTAGCAATAACTGGAATCAGGTTCGAGAGGAGTCACAATTTGGCTACACCCATCAAAACACATAGTCTACTCGCCGTCCTACTGCTCCTTGCTGCACTTTTTACTCTGTCGGCGGCAGCAGAAAAAAACAGACGCTTTAGCAATGAAATTATTGTTCGTACCGTTACCAATCTGAAGACAACAGCCGATGTGGACCGGCTGGTTGCCTTATGTCACCAGTACCGTATTGCCACCATTACCGTCGCTTTTAAGCAAGATGAAGATGATGAAATCCCTTCCGGTTATCTCTTTTACCCCAGTAAGATTGCGCCGGTTGCCGCAGGATACGCCAAATTCGATCTGCTCCAATATCTCATTACCGCGGCGCATGCCAAAAAAATTCGTATCAAAGCATGGATTCCGCAATTTCATGATCAGGTCGCTTATAAGAAAAATGATTCGTGGCGCATGATGGTCTATCGTGAGGGGAAAATAGTTCCTTTTGCAAAAAACAGTTCCGAATATTTCGTCAATCCGCTCCACCCGGATCTACAGCGCTATGAACTTTCCATCATTAAAGAGATTGTAACCCGCTACAATGTTGACGGTGTGGTCTTGGACTGGATACGCTTTAACGACTACAATATGGATCTGAGTGACCGGACCCGTCAACACTACAGTAAAGCGTTCGGTTACGATCCCGTTACCATAGATTTTAGCACCGAAAATGCCAAACGCATTCAATGGAACCACTACCGAATGGATGCCCTTGCGTCATACATACAACGTGTTAAACAAACCATTCGCACCATTAGGCCTGCCGTCACGTTAGACGCTTTTATTCTCTCTCCGGCTTGGAAAGAGTTGGCGCAGGACCCGCGCCGGTTCGCCCGCAGTCTCGATAGTATCTCGCCCATGTGTTATTATGATGACTGGAACTATCCGGTTGATTGGATTTACGGTAAACGTTCCGATGCCATCCTCCCGCTTGTCCGGCAAAAAGTTTCTGCCAAAACGATTATTCCCGTTTTTGATACCGACTGGGATCGTAACGTGTACCAAAAGATTTTTGCCCATTTAGACAATATTCATACGATCAGCTGGTTTCATTACGGCAAATGGACCTCTCGGGAAATCGGACGCATTTACGACTATAGCGCATTAGACAACTAATCGTTGCAAAAACCAATACGATGCCGTTATGCCTATGGCGTAAACAGCAACATGTTTAATAGGCTCCACCTGCGCCGGAACGGTGCGTTTCAATAGTTCAAACAAGAGCAGTATGACGGCAATAAACCCGAGTTGTCCCAACTCGACCCCGATATTAAAAAAGAGCAAACTGCTCCAAATGCGTTCCGAATCCAGACCGATAGCCGACAATACACTGGCAAAACCAAAACCGTGAAGCAGACCAAAAAGAAAGGCTATTGCCCAAGGGTAAGAGCGCGCTAATGTTTTTACATATAAATCGAGCAGCAGTTCACGTGCTACAAACACAATACTGAGTGCAATCATCGCTTCGATATAAGAAACGGAAATATGTATCACACCCAACGTTGCCAATCCTAATGTAATGGAGTGCGCAACGGTAAACGCCGTTATCGTCTGAATAAGACGCGGCACACTGTGTACCAACAACAGTAAGACGAAGACAAACATCAGATGATCAAAGCCAATGAGAATATGCTCAACACCCAGCCACAGATAATCAAAAGCATTGCGCCAAAATGTTTGATTGTTTCCAATGAGAACATAAGGGTTCTCTGCGGTAATCAGCCGGTTTTGGGCCGGGTATCCTTGCGTCTCGTAATGAAAAATAACCCCGACATCACTTGGAAGCAAATGGCGCACTCTAATGCTCGAGCCTACCAGTGTCGTATGATTACACTTCAGTGTCCGTTTCGTCACCAAATAACCCTTTGTTTCACGCTGTTGCTGCAGTGTCACATCATAACAGTGTCGTGAAAATTCAATCTTAAGATCGGTAACATCCCTGTCTTGCAGCGGCTTTTTAAAAACGACCCTAACCGTACCGTCGTCGTGTTCGTTCAATTCCAAATATGAAAATGCACTTTGGTGCGCACTTAATGCACTCGAAGCGATCATCCAGATGCAACATACAAATGCCTTCAGGCTCATTGACGCTCTTTGACAATACGATACCGCATGTTAAGTTCTTTGAGTTTTTCATCATAATAGCGGCGCTTTTGATCATTGATATAATCACCGAGCACCTTATCTTTAATAGTCTCGTACGGCAATACCGTACCGCCGTGTCGTGCATAAACCTTGACAAGATGAATGCCCGAATTCGAAATGACCGGTCCACGCCACACCCCTTTTTCAAATTGGGAAATCTGGGTCAAAAAACTTTTGCCAAATTGCATTTCAATCTGTTTGGGTGATGCTTCAATAACATCATGAGAAGCAATGTCGTCACCAAACTGACCCAGAGCACTGCCGGAAACATTACCCTCTTGAAGCAGTTTCAACAGAGCATTGGCCAATGCGAAAGGGTCGCGATGCTCAATAGAGACAAAGACATGAGAGAATGACGTGTTCCCCTGCCGTATATAGTTGTCTTGATGTGCTTGATAGTACGCATATAACAACGCATCTTCAATATTGCGAGACAAAGGCGGTGTTTGCAACAGCTGTTTGACACGCGTGACCAACATCTCATAAATAACACGCTCCTCTCGGTGTAACCCCAAACGTAAGGCCTCTTCAAATAACATGTTGTCGAGAAGCCTCTGGCTGAGGGCGGCATGAAGCTCGGCTTGACGCGGTTCTCGCTCCAGTTTCTCATGCCATATAGCTTTAACCTGTGCCGTCTCTTCGGCAGAGAGGGTTAGAGATTTCTTTTCTGTTGCTTCAGAACGTAAAAAACTTTGAAATCCGTAAATCACGAGCGCTATGGCTAAAAAATGAACCAAGGGCTCTTGTATAATGCGCTGAACCGTCATTCCTGCTCTTCTATTTTTTTTAAAATATCTGGGGGCAATCGCTTCGATGCGGAAGCTCCCATATTTTTTAGTTTATGCAATTGCGATGTCAAACTGCCTCTGCCCTCATGAAGTTTACCGTACGCATTAGTGTAACTCTTCTGCACCAACTCCAGCTGGTCTGCAATCTTCTGCATATCGTGCACAAATCCTACAAATTTATCATACAGTATTCCGGCACGTTGCGCAATCTCCTGAGCATTTTTCTGACTGCGGTCATAACGCCAACTGTTCTCAATCGCGCGCAGTGCTATCATCAATGTCGAAGGTGTCACCAGTAAAATGTTTTTTTTGTAAGCGCGCTCATACAACGACGCATCATATTCCATCGCGGCAACCAACGCACTCTCAATCGGCACAAACATCAGTACAAAATCGACCGTATGAATGCCTTTGAGCTTGGTGTAATCTTTTTGGCTTAGCTCTTTTACATGTAAATGAATCGCTTCGACATGCTGTTTGATATGGCGTGGTTTTTCTGCATCTTCTGCATTTACGTAACGCTCATAAGCACGTAGCGATGTTTTGGCATCTACAATCACCTCACGCTCATACGGCAGATACACCACAACATCAGGTCGATAGTGTGTTGCATCTAACGAACTGTGGCAAAGTACCTCACGTTCATACTCATGACCACGTCTCAGCCCTGAAGCTTCCAGTACCTTTTCTAAAATCATCTCGCCCCAAATCCCCTGTTGTTTACTCTCACCCTTGAGTGCTTTGGTCAGTCCGTGGGCCTCTTGAGACAGGGTCTGATTGAGTTCTTTTAAATGATACAACTCTTGTTGCAACAGTGAACGCCCTTTTGCTTCATCGTTATAGGTCTGATGCATCTGCTTTTGAAACTGCTCCATCTGCTCCTTGAACGGCCGTACAATACTCTGCAACTCTTCGCTGTTTTGCAATACAAATTTTTGACTCTGCGTCTCACTAATTTGCTGCGAGAGTGTCTTAAACTCCAAGGTCATCTGCTCTTTAGCCTGCTGCAGCAGCGCCAGTTTCGCATCGGAATCCTCTCTTTCTTTCTCTAAAAGTGTCTGTAGCTGTACCGTCGTTCCGTGAGCATGCTGTAGCCGTTCCGCATATTGGCGTATCTCACTCTCTAACGCTGCCACACGTTGCTGGGCATCGGCATATTGCTGATGCAATTCATGAAACCGCTGCTGCACACTTTCAATGACATGTTGACGGGTACGCTCACACTGACGCATCTGCATCCCATAAACGATTGTACCGAAAATGACTGCACCCACAAGCAGCCCTAACAGCAGTGACGTTGGTTCCAGTGTCATCAAAAATGGCTGCATTACCCTACTTTTTTAGTCAAATTATAGCAATATTATAAAAACTGATACTTTTTTAGGCATTTTTCATAGACTTTTCTAAAATTTAATGGTACTATATGTTTTTTATTGTAGATTACAGGAGAATTTTAATGAAAAACATGACCATTCGTGGAAAACTGAGGCTTTTAAGCATTATCGTACTGAGTGTGGTGCTGCTGTTTGCCGCTAAAATCTCATACAGTGCGTGGCATACTTATGTCAATGAAAACGAAGCCAAAAAAATTGTCGAACTCTCCATTAAAATGAGCAATGTCTTGCACGAACTTCAAAAAGAGCGCGGTGCGAGTGCCGGATTTTTGGATTCCAAAGGGGCAAAATTTTCCGATATTCTTCCCAAACAACACCAAGAGACCGATAGAAAAATTGCCGAACTCTTAGCATACTGCAAGGAGTCTCCAAGCAGTTATACCGCAACCTTTCAACAACAGATCGATCTTGCAACCATTCGTCCAATGCGCCAAAAAGTCAATGCACTGACGGCACCGGCAAAAGAGGCGGTCAGCTTCTACACCGCACTGAATAAAAGCATTATTGATCTCATTGCCGATTTTTCCAAAGTGCCGCACGACAATGAAATTCGTACAAAATTTAACAGTTTTGTCATCTTTATCAGTGCTAAAGAGCGCGCCGGCATCGAACGCGCGGTGCTCTCTAGTGTTTTTGCAAAAGATACCTTCACGCGGGAGTCGTACACCAAATTTGCCTCACTCGCCGCCGAGCAGAAAACCCTCTTAAACCTCTTTACCCATCTCGCCTCGCAAGAGACGCTAACGCTCTATAAACAAACGCTTCAAGACCCCTCTTTTGCCGCAGTTGACGCGATGCGTCAGGTTGCCTTCAGCAAAGAGAAGGGCTTTGGCATTGATGCGACGCACTGGTTTCAAACCATTACGCAAAAAATTAACAAACTCAAATGGTTTGAAGAGCAAATGTCACACAATATTTTAGCACTGTGCGAGTCAAAATCATCAGCCGCGCTCACAACCTTGCTCTTGACACTACTGGGCTCACTCCTTGTCTTTTTCTTTATTCTCTACATCTCTCACAATGTCTCTAAAGGCATTACCAGCGCTATTGACCGTTTTCGAGGACTCATTGTCCGCGTCAATCAGGGCGATCTCGATGTCGTGGTCGATCGCAGAAAAGTTGCACGCAACGAAATGGATGAGATCACCGCCATGTTGCAGTCACTCGTTACCGTCATGAAAACACTGACCGAGCGCATTAATACCTCGGTGCATAAAGCCTCCGAGGGTGACTTCAGCTATCAGCTCAGTACCGAAGGTTTGGAGGGGGATTTTGCCGAAGCCATTAAAATGGTGCAAAGCGGTATTGCCGCCATGCAAGATGCCGACCAAAAACAAAAAATCATTACCTTTAATAGCAATGTCTTAAGTATCGGCAGTGTCGGCGAGGGGCTGAGTCTCATCCAAGAAGAGATTGCGTCGGTCATTGAGGAGCTCGGTACCATGCGCAGCAATACCCAAAAAACAAGTGAGCAGTCCACACAAAGCATGGTACAGGTCGATCACATTCTAAAGAAACTGCATACGCTGGTCGAACATATTAACGACAGCAATATCTCCATTGAGGGGCTAAACGAAAAAACCAACGAAATTACCTCCGTCGTTGACCTCATTAAAGATATTGCCGAGCAGACCAATCTGCTTGCCCTCAATGCCGCCATAGAAGCCGCACGTGCCGGTGAACACGGACGCGGGTTTGCCGTGGTTGCCGACGAAGTACGAAAACTTGCCGAACGTACTCAAAAAGCTACCAGTGAAATTACCATCTCTATTAATTCCATGAAACAAGAAGCAAGCATTGTGCTCGATAAATCAGCCAGCATGACAGCATTGGCTGAAGAATCTTCCAATGCCGTCGATGCCTTTAACGAGGCAATGGGTGAACTCAATACCAATGCCATGCAGATGACTAAGGTAGTCGAAGATATGGACAACCGTGTCTTTATCGTGTTGGCAAAAATTGATCATATAATTTTTAAATCTGAAGCATACGAAACCATCTCCAACGGCGATGCTACAAAAAAATTCGCCACGCACACCGAGTGCCGCTTAGGCACGTGGTATGACAGCACCGGCAAAGAGCGTTTTGGACACACCCAGGCCTTTAAGGCACTCTCTGATCCACATAAAACAGTGCATAACAAAGTACATGAGAATATGCACTTTCTCACGCCTGCTGATGTACGTCTTAAGAATGAGAGAAAAATTATTGAAAATTTTAAAGTTATGGAAGCATCCAGCAAACAACTCTTTGAGTTGCTTGATACGATGCGTGCAGAGCAGTAGTTGTTGGTTAACTGATATTCACCTGAATATCACCGTTACTGCTTGAGAAGGTAACCGTGTTGCCCTCTTCAATGGCGCCGCTTAAGATGAGATCCGCCAAGCGGTCTTCGACAATTTCATACAGTGCGCGTTTAAGCGGTCGTGCGCCGTAAACCGGATCAAAACCGGCCTGTGCAATCAAGGCTATAGCACTCTCTTCTAACACCA
>JALSLA010000029.1 GCA_026988515.1 Helicobacteraceae bacterium
GAAAATGTTCCCTTCCCTGCCGTCCATGCCATGAGCGTCGTAATATCACCGAATGGACTCCACGCACCGCCGGCATTGGCGGCAACAACAATATTAATAGCTCCGGGAACCAAAAAAGAGCGTTTGGTTTTTGTAATGGTAATGAGTACCGTCGAGAGAATCAGTGCCGTCGTAAGGTTGTCGGCAATCGGAGAGATAAAAAAGGCCAATAGCCCCGTAACCCAAAAGAGTTTCTTATAGCTGTAGCCCTTAGAGACCAAATTGTACTTTAAACGGTCAAAAACACCCATATGAATCATCGATTCAATATAGGTCATGGCAACAAAAAGGAAAAAGAAGATCTCGGCAATCTCTAAAATAAGATGTTCTACCTGCGTATGCACCAGATCCATATTCAGATCGTTAATCACATAATAAAAGCCAATCAAAATAAATAAAAATGTTCCGGTCAGCAGTGCCGGTTTGGCTTTGTCCATGTGGTACTTCTCTTCCATGGCAACAAAATAGTACCCCACAACAAAAACAATAATAGAAACGAAACCAATCCATGTCATGGTTAAGTCCGGTGGCATTTCTGATGCTTCACCGCCACTTGCCATCAGTGCGATATTCATGCCCAACAGCATTAATAATTTTAACATTTACTCTCCTCTTTAATATAGTGTACGCCTATAGAAGTTTCGCGTTTCAGTGCTGCTTCGACAATAGAAAGTGCCGTCAGTAAGCGTAACTTTAACAATCGTCCGACCTTATCGGCCAACATCTGTTGAATAGCTTCTTGTGCCTCATAGAGTCCCGTTTTGGTACGTGCTATTGAAACATTTTTCCACATTATACTACGTAATTTATCTTTTTTAGCTTTATCTTCCGGTTCAGCCAAGACATAATCGTCAATTTTAGGCATTTTTTCACAAAATTCATTTGGATTTTGAAGAAGATGCCGACTTGCCCGCTTTGAAAAGACCAAACCTTCCAGTAGCGAATTACTGGCCAAACGATTGGCCCCATGAACACCGGTTGATGCCGCTTCGCCAATGGCATAGAGCCCCTTAACCCCTTCTACAGCGCCGTCAAGCGATGTCTTAATACCTCCAATAGCATAGTGAAATGCCGGTGAAATCGGTACTTTTTCTTTAGGAACATTAAACCCTTGAAGTCGTAATGCATTGCAAATATTGGGAAAACGTTTATGAAAATACTTTTCATCGAAATTATCAAAGCTTAAATAGGCCTGTTTTCCGGTTCGTTGCATATAGTCATAGATGGCACGGCTCACAATGTCTCGCGGTGCCAGTTCACCGTTCTCATCATACTCAAATGCAAAACGGTAACCGTTTTCATCGACAATATGAGCGCCTTCCCCACGCAGTGCTTCGGTAAGGAGCTGTTTTTGAACCGATTGGTTCCCTACGTAGACCGTAGGATGAAACTGCATCATCTCCATATTTTCCAAAGCAATCCCTTTATCTACGCAGATACCGTGAATATCCCCGCTGATACTTCGGGCATTCGTATGGAACTCATACAAAGAACCTACACCGCCGCTGGCTATGATGACATGCGACGCTTCAATAACTTTAACCTGATGTTCGTGACGCACAACAACACCGCAGCAACGACCCGCTTCAATCAGAATATCAAACACCTTGGCATCACAAAGCATCGGATGCGGATTTTGCTGCAGCAAAAAATAGTGCAAATAGCGTCCGGTCGCATCACCTCCCGCATGTAAAATACGATCGCGCGAATGTGCTGCTTCTTTAGTATAAAGCAGGGTTCCGTCCTCTGCTTTATCAAATTCAAAACCGCGTACTATAAGGTCGTCAATCACTGCAAGACTCTCTTTGCTCATCACTTCAACCGCCTCTTGCGAGCACATGCCCGCCCCTGCACCCAGCGTATCTTTTACATGTAAGGCAATGTCATCATGATCATAGGCTGTTGTAATGCCGCCTTGGGCATAGTAGGTGTTACAGTCCCACGGTGACGCCTTGTTAATAAGCAGTACTTTTTTCTCTTTTGGAATATTAATGGCTGCATACAATCCTGCAACGCCGACACCGATAATGACAATATCATACCGCATCAAGGACTCTTCGAATGCGCATGTTGATAATACGGATCTGCCTTATAACCACACCCAGCGAGGCTTAATAGAGCTAATGATATAATGAAACTGTAGAACAATGAGGGTAATTTTTTAGTGATATTCAAATCTCTCTCTTATGTTTGAATGAACTTTACAATCGTTGATGATATAACAGAATTGATAAAAAAATCTTTAATGGTTCTGTGATGACCCCAGAATGAGGAGAAAATACACCTTGTTGCAACAGATTCAGTCCCTTCCGCACCATGCCGGTGTCTATCAGTATTTTGATCGCAATAACCGACTGCTCTACATCGGTAAAGCAAAGAACCTCTATAAACGCGTTAAAAGCTATTTTCGCTTTACCCCGACACTTCACTGTAATCCGGCACTGAACCCGCGCATTCAAAAAATGATCTCCGAGAGTGTCACTTTAAGCTATATAGTCGTAGAGAGTGAACACGATGCCCTGATTTTAGAAAATTCGCTTATTAAACAGCTCAAACCCAAATACAATATCTTGCTGCGTGATGATAAAACCTACCCCTATATCTATATTGACCGTTCCGAGCCGTTTCCCCGTTTTGAGATAACTCGCCGGATTGTCAATGGAAAAGCAATTAGCTATTTCGGTCCGTATTCCATTGCGTCACGAGACATCTTAAATGCGATTTACCGGCTCTGTCCTTTGGTGCAGAAAAAAAGTTGCTTGCACGGTAAACGTGCATGCTTGTACTACCAGCTCAAACAGTGCAAAGCACCTTGTGAAGGAAAAATCAGTTCTGAGGAATATGCTCACATTGTTGCCAAAGCACTTCAATATATTGAAAACAAAACACTCTTGATAGATGATTTACACGCCATGATGCATCGTCTTGCCGAGCAATTGCGCTTTGAAGAAGCGAGTGAACTTCGTGACAGTATTGAGCGTATCCGAAAAAGTGCCGTACACTCCCATATCGATCGGGCATCCAAAGAGCATTACGACATCTTCTGTATTGAACATCATCACAACAAAGCTGTCATTCTAAAACTCTTTATGCGTCACGGCAAAATTGTCTCTACCGCACATCACACTATTCATATTAATGATTTTTTTGACAGAGACGAAGCCTATGAACGCGCAATTTTAGATTTTTACAACAATACAAAACCTCCGGTTACGGCTCCTATTTTAGTGGCGCATCCTTTTACAAACAGCGCGCTTGTCAGTGCGCATCTTAGCACCGTTTTTGGAAAAAAAGCGCACATTGTTCACCCCCGACGCGGTAGTAAAAAATCGCTCATCACATTGGCGATCAACAATGCTTACGAACTGCTCAAGCAAAATCCCGAAGATGATACGTATGCCCTCCAATCTGCGCTTCAAGAGTTATGTCGGCTTCAGCGACTTCCGCAGCGTATTGAGATCTTTGACAATTCACATATGGCCGCACAGGCCACCGTAGGTGCCATGGTGGTCTATCATAACGGCCGTTTTGAAAAATCTTCTTACCGCAAATACCATCTCAAAGCCAAAGACGAATATGCCCAGATGCGTGAAACACTCACCCGACGCATTGCAAAATTTGACACCGATCCGCCACCGGATTTATGGCTCATTGACGGCGGTCACACCCTACTGAAACTCGCGCGAGAGCTCTTGGACTCTGCCGGAGTCAATCTGGATGTTATTGCCATCTCCAAAGAGAAGGTCGATGCCAAAGCGTATCGTGCCAAAGGCAAAGCTCATGACACCCTGCATTGTGTAGACCAAACACTCAAACTGCTCCCCACCGACAAGCGTCTGCTTTGGATGCAACGCCTTCGGGACGAGGCCCATCGCAGTGCCGTCAGTTTTCACAAACAGACAAAATTAAAGCACGACAATGAACTTAAATTATTAAATGCAAAAGGTATTTCTGTTGCAAAAATAAAAAAACTTCTGCAACATTTTGGAACGTTTGAAGCCATAAAAACTGCTGATATTGACGCACTTAGCTCCGTTTTAAGCAAAAAAGATGCTATAAGTATTAAAGATATTTACATGTAAGTTTTCTCTGGCTATTTTTATGATATATTATTCACAATAATTTGACTTCGTGTCTATAAATCCAATTTCAAAAGGAGATGAATTGCTTATTTATAATCATAATAAGGAATTTATCGGTATTGATGTCAATGATCTGCAAAAATTGCACTATCGCTCTTTTAATGACTTGCTCAATAACTGTTCCGATTTTGCAGATCTGTTTGTTAAAAAGCCGGGCTATATTCATAATTTTAAAAACTTTAATTGGATTGACTTTGTTATACACTCCGATTCTGATGACTCCAACGTGCTCATTTCTGCCAATCAAAAAACATTTTCTGCAACCCTGAACATTCAGACGGTCTACTTAAAAGATGCCCCGGGTGAGCCCAGTTATCTTGTTGAGTTACAGCATCTCAAAAGTTTAAGTGATGACGATTCCGTTGTGTCGGCTAAACCCTTTGAAGAGGAACATGCCATCCCCGCTGAACTGCCTAAATTTGATGAGATGGAACCCACGACGCTGGTAGAGCCCGATCCGTTAGATGTGCCTGACTACAGTGACTTTGATACTCTTGAAGAACAGCCTGATACAGCTCTGTATAATCCGGAGTCTCCTTTCTTGGCCGACGCACCGGAAATTCCGACATTTGAACCCACACCAAGCAGCAAGCCGCCTCAAGAAGAGCCTTCCAAACGCTCAGCACCGTCTCAAACATTCGATACCTTAAACAGTCTTACCCCCGAAGAAAATCAACTCTTACAAAAACAGTTGAGTGTGGATTTAAACTACTGCTATACTCCTCAAATTGCTGCCGATGAATTAGGCCTGCCTGTCGATCTGATTGAAGAGTTTATCGGCGATTTTATTACCCAAGCCCATGAGTTTAAAGAAGAGCTTTTTACATCCGTCTCCGATCATAATTTTGACAATATTAAAAACCTCTCTCACAAACTCAAGGGAGTCGCTGCCAACTTGCGTATTGACGACGCATTTGAAGTGCTCACGCTGCTCAATACCACTCATGATATTACTGAGGCACAAACCTATCTAAAATATTTTTACAATACCATTGCCAAACTCAGTGGCACAGAAGCCGATGAAAGCGTTACGCCTACGCCGATACCAACCTCTGTTGATGACACAACAGACCTTGCTGCTGACGTTGACGACATATCACCGCCATCAGACCATCTCCCGCAAGAGCCTGAGGAGCTCTACCCGCTAGAAACAAAAGAACACCAAGAAGAACCAAAGGTTGTTGCCACCACCGATACAACCCCTCAAGATGATGGGCTCTACAGTTTTGATACCCTCATAAAACGTGACGAAGAACCGCCTGATCTTGAAATTGCAGTGAACGATCACACTACCCTGCCACAGGAGTCTGTGCAAACTGCCACACATCCTGCGGTTCAAGAGACTGAAACACCCTATCGCAAGATTTATTACAATCAGTCCAAAGCTGCTGATGAACTCGGTATTGATCCGGTCTTCATTACCGAATTAAAAGATGATTTCATTACACAGACATTGGCACATGAAGAAGCCTTTCAAACCGCATTGCACCATGATGATGCACAGCGCTATAAAACATTGGCACTCGAACTCAAAGGGGTGAGTGACAACTTACACATTGATGATATTTCATCCACTTTGGAAGAGGTGATTGCAAGCCGCTCAACACACGATGCGCAACACGCTGTAAACCAACTCTTTCATTACATCAAACAACTATAACAAAGGAAAAGTAATGCATTTTGGAATTAAAAGCAGACTGCGACTCATCAGTCTTATTCCTATTACTATTTTACTGCTACTTGCCAGCTATCATGTCTATAATTCATATACCCGCTATCAACATGCAGAGATCCTGCAGCACAAACTTCACGAGAGCCGCTACCTTAATGCTCTGTTAGTGAACCTGCCAAAAGAGCGCGGAATCTCTGCGATGTACCTCGGTCATCCCACTAAAGAGATCTTTCATAAACTTCAAATCCAACGTAAACTGGTTGACCAAAGTTTTGAAGCCTATATGCGTTATGCCAAAGAAGATCCCGCCCATACGCATACTGAAGGTCATCATACATGTCAACGCTGTGATATGATTCAACAAGGTTCCGAACTTTTTAAAACCGTTGAAACGGCACGGCAGCGCGTCGATGCCAAGACAGCTGACTTTAACGCCGTATTCTACGATGCATACAGTCGCATTGTTGCACACTATATTGACCTGCTGGCTACGGATCCATCCTTCCATATTGACGAAGAGATCACCTCTTTTGCTTCAACTTACTACGCCTTTTTGCAAGCAACGGAGTACAGTGCGCAAGAGCGGGGATTTATTGCATATTTACTGGCAAAGGCACACCCTTTAACTCCGAAAGAGTTAAACAAGTGGTTCTACCTCATTGACAAAACCGACACTCTTGCCTACAAAAGTCTCATTAACCCTGACATTAAAAATGAGATCACGACACTACTCACCAATAAACAAAGTACAGAACGCTTTAACCGTGTCACAGCGGAACGTTTACAAATACTTCAATCCCTTCAGAAAGGAGTTTTAGACATTGATCCTCGTGTCTGGTTCACAACACTCACTGACAAAATCAACCGTTTCAATGACGTGGAACTAACCCTTTTGCAGGCCATGGACAAAC
The DNA here is from genome assembly GCA_026988515.1 of Helicobacteraceae bacterium. Taxonomy (GTDB): domain Bacteria; phylum Campylobacterota; class Campylobacteria; order Campylobacterales; family Sulfurimonadaceae; genus QNZR01. The sequence continues at coordinate 6,765 of JALSLA010000029.1, forward strand.
GTGCCGAGACCATTAAAGACCGGGAGCTTCAGGTACTCATTATTGCCGTCACTATCTGGATTATCACCTTTTTAATTGCTATTGTCGGTTATCTTGTCTCACGCAGTATTACACAAAGCATCAAAACACTTGAATCTGTTCTTAAACGTGTTGCGCAAGACAGCGTCGATGAAGAGTCAAAGCGAATTGCACAAGATATTAATTTAGATACGGCAAAGGGCACCGAGCAGGCCTATATCATTCTTGAAAGTATTATTGAGCAGACCCGCCGCGATAAAGAGTATGCGGTCGATGCCAGCGAAGCAAAATCCATGTTTTTGGCCAATATGTCACACGAAATTCGTACACCGCTTAACGGCATTGTCGGATTTACCGAACTGCTTAAAGACACCGATCTGCAAGAAGAACAACGAGAATTTATTGATATTATTGAAAAAAGCTCCGAGAATCTGCTTGAGATTATTAACAACGTTCTTGACCTTTCTAAAATAGAGAGCAATAAACTCGATATCGAAGAGATTGCCTTTGATCTTACCGACGAATTTGAAAGCGCAGTCGAAGTGTATGGCGTACGCGCATCCGAAAAACATATTAATCTCTCATGCTTTATTGACCCGACGCTGGAGCGACCGATTAAAGGCGATCCGACAAAGATTAAAGAAGTTATTATTAACCTGCTGAGCAATGCCATTAAATTTACCAATAACAACGGAGATATCCATGTCGATATTCGCCGCGAACCGTGCGACACACCCAATCGCGTTAAAATCCGCTTTGAAATAAGTGACAGCGGTATCGGTATCGGTCCCGAACAAAAAGCAAAGATTTTTGATGCTTTCTCTCAAGCCGACACATCGATTACCCGAAAATACGGCGGCACCGGTCTTGGATTGACCATTTCAAGCCGATTTATTGAGCTTATGGGCGGTCAGCTTGACCTTGAGAGTTCCCCCGAGTACGGAACGTCCTTCTTCTTTACACTGGAGTTTGAAGAGCTCGAAACTCTGGAGAAAAGTGTTTTAGGCGTCTATACCAACATTAATGTTGCCATTTTAGAATCTGACACTATCGAAAAATCCCATCACAAGTACCTTAAAGAGTACCTTCGTTGCTATGGCGTAAACTTCCAACGCTTCAGCTCTTTTGAGGAGTTACAAAACCTTCAGACACAAATTCATTACGACCTGCTGTTTATCGATTTCGATTTTATCGACCAAAAAGAGTTGGAACAGTATGTCAACTCTCCTGCCGAAGTGGTACTCATTACCAAATCGCTTTATATGAAAACAATAGATACAATGAACCTTGATCTCTTTAAAATTATTTATGAGCCCATAAACGGCACAAAGATTAAAAACATCATTCAGTCTTATGATGTGGAAGAGTTTACCAGCAAACAAGATATGAAAGAGGCGCAACGCAAACAGACCCAATCGCGCGCAACTAAATTTCATGCCGATGTGCTGGTAGCCGAAGACAATATCATCAATCAAAAACTGATTCAAAAAACACTTGAAGATTTAGGGCTTCGAGTCTCATTAGCCAATAACGGTCTGGAAGCTTTTGAACAGCGAAAAACCGCTGATTTTGACATCATCTTTATGGATATTCAAATGCCGGTTCTTGACGGTATTGAATCTACCATGGAAATTCTAGATTATGAAGCAGAAAACAATTTGCCGCATGTTCCCATTATTGCCTTAACTGCCAATGCGCTTAAAGGCGACAGAGAGCGGTTTATGGAGGCGGGTATGGACGAGTATACCACCAAACCGTTGGTCCGTACGGAAATTATCTCCATTTTAAATATGTTTATCAGCCATTGTGCCGTAACCTCACAAGAGACTCCAACCAACGCACCTCTCAAAAAGGAGAGAGAACTCCCTGACAAAAGCACTTTGGCAACAATACCGCAAGACAAAGAGATCACGGAAGCAACAACACCGCCCGCAGTGCCGCAAAAACGCGAGGAGATATCCAAGAAGGCCTACGATGCCAATATTCTTATTGCTAAAAAAACCCTCTTGGAAGACAAGCTGTTTTGCAGAATTCTTGATAATCTCGGTTACAGCTATGAGAGTGTTCGTAATATTTCCGAATTCACCTCCTTGCTTCAAGAAAAACGCTTTCAGGTCGCTCTCTTCGATAAAGAGCTTAGCGATGTCAATCTTATTGAGCTCAGCAACACCTTAAAACAGCATAACAGTGACACGGCACTGCTGATGTTAATCGACTCAACGACAGTGCTCGACGACGATGATGCACTCTATGTTCATGAGGTCATACAAAATGTTATTAACAAAGCGTCTTTACGCAAGGTTTTTGAGAAATATATCAGTAAAAAAGAGGCCTCATAATGGTACCCGAACACCTAAAAATTTTAGCAGTCGATGACGATATCATCAATCTGAAACTTCTCAAGTCAATGTTACGAAAATCTGATGCAATCGACGAAATCGTTGAGGCGTCCAACGGTGCTGATGCGTTGGCCATTTTAAAAGAACGTCACGATATTGATATTGTCCTGCTCGATATTATTATGCCGATTATGGGCGGCATTGAGATGCTTAAGGTATTACGCGCCGATGAAAGCTTCAAAGCCATTCCCGTCATTGTGCTTACCACCGACGAAACCAAAAAAAGCGAAGCGCTAGAATCCGGTGCCAACGACTTTTTAATGAAACCCATTCGTGAAAAGGATGTACTGCACAAAATTATGCGTTGGACATCACTTTAACGCGGTACCAGCACTATCGACAACACCTCTTCAATACGCTTGATTGCAACAATCTCTATATGTTCCATAACTTCAGACGGAATGTCATCAAGATCGCGTTCATAGTTTTTTTGCGGAATCAGCACTTTGGTCATTTTTGCACGATGCGCCGCAATAAGCTTCTCTTTCAGCCCGCCAATAGGCAGTACCTCTCCTACAAGCGACAGTTCGCCTGTCATGGCAATATCGGCACGAACTTTTTGATTGCTCAGTATTGACGCAATAGCCGTTGCCATGGCAATACCTGCACTCGGACCGTCTTTGGGTGTGGCTCCGGCAGGAACATGTACATGTAAATCATAACGTTTATACACCTCGCTGGCATCAATGACACTGTCCTCTTCTTTCTCTTTGAAAGTTTTGGGAATAATGGCGTGGTCAACATCCAAACTCCCCGTATCAATCAATGTTTTAACCACACTTAAGGCAATGTGTACCGACTCTTTCATGACATCACCTAAGCTACCCGTAAGCTTCAAGGTGCCTTTGCCGCGAATTTTAATGGTCTCGATTTTTAAGACATCGCCACCAACCGAAGTCCACGCCAGACCATTGACAATACCCAACTGGGCAATACCGTTGCTCGGTTCAATCTCAAATACCGTTTTTTCCAAAAATGTTTTGAGGTTTTTAAGGTTGACTGTTATTTTACCCACAGAGGCATCTTCTAAAATCATTTTGGCCGATTTGCGAATAATATCGGCAATACGGCGACGCAAATTTCTCACACCGGCTTCACGGGTATACTTTTCGACAATTTCCACCAGTGCCGCTTTGGTAATATTGAGCTCACGCGCTTTAAGACCGTGTTTTTTCAGCTCCTGAGGAATCAGGTAGCGTTTCGCTATCTCAAATTTCTCTTGAGGCGTATAGCTGCTCATATGTATAAATTCCATCCGATCACGCAACGGAGCGGGAATGGCACCGTAGTCATTGGCTGTTGCAATAAAAATAGCTTTGCTTAAATCAATACTGAAATTCAGATAATAATCACGAAAATTACTGTTTTGTTCCGGATCTAAAATTTCCAACAATACCGCTGTAGGATCACCGCGCTGCGAACGTCCGACTTTGTCAATCTCGTCAAGGACCACCACCGGATTCATCTTTTTGGCATCAATGAGCCCTTGCACAATACGTCCGGGCATCGCGCCGATGTAGGTACGCCGATGCCCCCGTAACTCATTCACATCTTCCAAACCGCCTAATGCAATACGTACCAAAGGACGTTTGAGCGCTTCGGCAATAGAGTTTGCCAATGATGTTTTTCCCACACCCGGAGGACCGACAAAACATAAAATAGCGCCGTTACCCTCACGGTCTTTCAAACCGCGCAATTCCAAAAGCTCTTTCACAGAGAAAAATTCTGCAATACGCTCTTTGGGCTTTTTTAATGAAAAATGATCACTCTCAAGCTGCTTCTCGACATCATGAATGTTAAGCGGTTTTTTCGCCAATGATCCAAACGGAATATCCAAAACCCATTCCAGATAGCTTTGAATCATCCCCGCGTCGGCTGAATCGGGATGCATCCGTGCATAGCGCTCTATCTGTTTGTGCATCTCTTTGTAGGCCTCATCGCTCATATGCTCTTTTTTGGACTCGAGTTTTTCACGATACGCCTCAATCTCCTCTTCACGTTGGGTATCGGCACCGAGTTCGCGCTGAATCTGCTTAAGCTGCTCTTTTAAAAAATACTCTTTATTGACCTGCTCGATTTTTGTATGTACTTTGGAGCGAATCTCTTTTTGCAGTTTGTTGGCTTCAATCTCTTCAATCAAGTAGTCAATCAACATTAAAAACCGCTGTTCTACATCGGCTTCAATAAAGAGCTGATATGCCTGATCTTTTTTAAGCTTAATAGAGCTGCAGATAAGATCGGCAATACGGTTATACTCATGATTTTCTTCAATGGTGCGTAACAGATCCGGCGGAAAATAGTTGCTGATTTGTGAGAGCGTACGTACCTTTTCACGTACCACTTCCACAATAGCATCCATCTTTAGCGATTCACTCGATCGCGGTTCAATGATGGTGACAATACCTTGCAGGTAGCTACCGCCCGTCACCTCTTCAATCACCCGACCGCGTGCCAAACCTTGAAACAGAATTTTAATACGACCGTCAGGCAGTGAAACCTTGCGCATGATTGAGCCGATAACACCCGCATCGTAGATATTGTCAAAAGCGTGACTGCCGTCACTTTGCGGTTTCGTCGGACAGACAATCACCAAAGAGTCGTTCTCTATGGCACGGGTAGCGGCATTAATATTGCTCGCATCACTCAAAAAAAGCGGCGATATCATAAACGGGTATAAAAAGATCTCCTCTTCGGCAATAATGGGTAACGTTTGTGGAAATTCTCCATAGTTGTTTAACTGCATAGTTCCATCCTAAAATTTACATGTATTTTAATCATCGGCATGTCGTGACACGACACTTTGCGTATCGGGAATAAGAAAAGAGTACCAACTCGCATCGCCGTCTCCTTCAAAAACACTTCGATACAGGGGCGTGTCTGCCGGTGCTATATGCGTCCAGTCAATCCAAGACTGCGGCTTGATATTGCGGTAGTATGCTGCTGCCTTAGGCTTGTCGAGTCGCTCGTAGAGCTTGGCAATATTCTCATTTAACGCAGCATCGGCAATATAGAGTCGTGTCACCATCGTATCGACCAGAGCATAATATTGCGAGTTCCTGTAGGTACGCTTAAACTGCTCGCCGCTGGCAATGGCATCGGCAATAAGCCCTTGGTCACGCGAGGCATTGGGCAGTGCCAAATACTTTGCCCGCACGCGTAAATATGCAATATAGTCATGCTCTTTCTCACTCGCATAACGCCTTAAATACTCGTTTAAAAAATGATCACTCAAGAGATACTCTTCATGCTGCATATGAGCCTGCGCCATAATGAGCGTAGCATCTTTAAGCAGCGGAGAGGCAATATGTTCACTTTGCAATGAACTGTAGTAGCCGTCTGCTTTCTCCAGCATGGTATTGGAAACGGCTTTGACCATCTTCTGATACCAGTATATCGCCGGTTTATTATACTCAGGTTCCTCTTTTTGACATGCCGTTAAAAAAAGCAGCCCTAAAAAAATTGTTACTGTACTTTTGAGCATTGTAAACACCATCATATTAAAATTAGTGGTATTCTAGCTAAAGAAAATAAAATATTGTATAATACTTCATATCTACTATTTTGAATCTTTCTTAGGAAACGTCATGCAACGCACTATTACATTTATCGGCAACGGCGCCATGGCGCTCTCCTTGGCAGAGCGTCTTAAATCACACTACAGTATTGAAGTTGTCGGTCGAAACCGTGATAAACTCGATATTTTTGAAAATAATTTACATGTACCGGTTGCCAAAGCGGCTCTTGAGGGATTTGACATTACGGGTAAAACCGTTATTCTTTGCGTCAAACCTGCCAACATTTCTCTGATGAAGCAGCTCTTAACAGGTCGTGCAGCAACACTTTACTCTGTTTTGGCCGGCACCACGCTTGAGTCACTCCAGCGCCATATTGCCGCAGATGCTTATGTCAGAGCCATGCCCAACCTTGCGGCTTCCGTCGGAAAATCCATGACAACACTCACGGGAGACCGCTCTTGCAGCCAAGAGGCACACCGACTCTTTAGCGCTATCGGCACCACACTGTGGCTCGAGAGCGAGAAAGAGCTTGACATCGCTACCGCTCTTGCCGGAAGCGGACCCGCCTACTTGGCACTGGTAGCAGAAGCTCTGTGCGACGGTGCCGTCGCACAGGGGCTCAAACGTGATGATGCGATGAGACTCATGCGCGGACTCTTTGAAGGGTTTGGCAGCCTCATTCAGGAGCAACACCCCGCACTGCTCAAAGACCGTGTGATGAGTCCCGGCGGCACCACGGCAGCAGGCTACGCCATGCTGGAAAAAGCCGCAGTACGTCAAGGCTTTATCACAGCCGTTGCACATGCGTATCAAAAAGCTCAAGCACTAAAATAACCGCTTTTTATCACTATCAATCGTTACATTATATTAAAAGATTTAGTCGTATTAAAGTAAAAATACGTTTATAATTAGGAGATTCGTTTATAAATACATGTAAATAGCCGATATTACGGTATTGGCTAGGTCACAATAGAGGAACTACTATGAATTTTTTGCACTCTTTTTTTCAACTCATACTGTTTTTGGTGTTGGTTACAACCACCTCACTTCATGCTGCTATTGACATATGCCCCGGTGATGCGGTAGTAAAACTTGACGGTGCCGCCAATAACGCATTTGACGAAGAGTTCTGGGATATCCCCGGCAATACCACCTTCTACTACCACTTTACCCCGCAGGTTGCCGGTACGATTCAGGTGGACTCTTGGGTAGACGGTACGATGAACTCACTCTATATCAAAGACGGCTGCGGAGCAACCCTCTGGTCGGATGAAACTGACCAAAAAAGCAAAAATTCCCCGCAAATTAACGTCGCGGCCGGTCAGCAGATTGTCGTTGCCATTGAGCGGCGTTGGAATACACAAAAAGAGTACTGGCTGGGTCTTACCTTTACTGCCGATGCCGTGAGTGACTCCCGCCTGCTCTGTCCCGGTGATACCGTAAACAATCTTGATGGCACCACTACCGATGCCACCGATTGGGAGGGCGACCCCCTTCCTGGAAATACCACCTACTACTACCACTTTACCCCGCAGGTTTCCGGTACCGTTCAGGTGGACTCTCATGTAGACGGTACAATGAACTCACTCTTTATCAAAGACGGCTGCGGGGCAACCCTCTGGTCGGATGAAACCGATAGCTACGATAAATCTTCCCAGCAAATTGACGTCGCTGCCGGACAGCAGATTGTTGTTGCCATTAAGCGGCGTTACCATACAGAACAAGACTTCCGTCTGGACCTTACTTTTAGTGCATCGGATTGTCCGGGAAATGTCATTGGCAATCTTGACGGCACCGCTGCGAGCGCCACCGATGCCGACAGCGGTACCATCCCCGGTATGAAGACACTCTTTTACCATTTTACCCCGCAGGTTGCCGGTACCATTCAGGTGGACTCCCAGGTAAGCGGTTCCTGGAATTCACTCTTTATTAAAGACGGTTGCGGGGCAACCCTCTGGTCGGATGAAACCGATAGCTACGATAAATCTTCCCAGCAAATTGACGTCGCTGCCGGTCAACAGATTGTCATTGCGCTACAACGGCGTTATACCACAACGCAAAACTACTCTCTTAATTATACCTTCACCGTAGCACCGTTTCAAGCACAGGACGACACAGCATTCATACCGCACAACACAACCCGAATCATCGATGTATTGCAAAACGACACCCAAGCCGATGCTGCAACACTACGTATTGTCACCCAAGCCGCACACGGAACCTTAAGTATCCTTGCCAACGGGGTCATACGTTACAAGCCTGACAGTGGCTATGCCGGAAATGACAGTTTTGTCTATGAGGTCACCGACCAAAGCGGTAACCTGACAGATACTGCCACCGTCTCCATTACCGTCAGTGACGCCATCAATGAAGATTATCGCGATTTTGCCCTACGCACCCAACTCTTTCTTAAAGGCAATATGCGTACCATTGGCAATACCGTACTGGTACCGCCGACACAGACACCCTCAGATAGCAACAATTATGACATTGCCAACAACATGTGTGACACCTACACCAACGGTCCTTTTATTACCGATGCCACTGCGACCAACGATGACTATTTTTTATGTGAGTATCAGCTTGATACCAATACCCGCAACTCTACCGCTGCCGAACTCATTATGCCTCCTGCGGCAAATATTGCCTGGGCAGGGCTATATTGGCAGGCCATTGTGCATGAAGATGACTTTACCACCAATATGAGCATTAAGCTCGGACGTACCAATTTTACCTACTCGGACTTCAATTACACGGCACTTACCCCCAGCATACTCGATTATATGCATGATGCCGGAAGTGATGATTTTGTCAGCTATGCCGCGTTTGCCGATGTCACTAATATTTTCAAGAACAACGGCTGGAAATCGGGCAACTATGTCGTTGCTGATATTCCCGTTACCGAAGGCAAAAATGACGGCCTTGGGCTCTACGGGGCATGGACTTTGGTTGTCATCTACGAAGACAGCCTTAGCGAGAGCGAAAAATTTCGAAGCTTCTCTGTTTTTGACGGCTGGCAGCAGATCCAGTCCGAAGTATGGGGCGGGCCAAGCCATCTTCAAATTGATGTCTCCGGTTTCTACACCCCCAACAAAACCAATATCACCTCGACGGTTTCCGTTTTTGCGGCCGAAGGTGACAAAAATATAGAAGGCGATACCTTAAGTACCATCAACTACAATGACGGCAGTACGGTTATTTTACCCAACGGCAGCAATAATACCTTTAACTCGTCTATTAGCAGCAGCGGAACACGTTACCCCGAACTTATCAACAACAACGGTATTGATATTCAGACCTTTAACATCGGCAACTACCTGACCCCCAAACAGAGTGCTATGGAATTTCATTTTAAAACCATTAACTCCGGCAATGCCCGAGATACCTACTGGCCCTCTATGATCGCCTTTCAGACCGAACTCGTCGCTCCCCAAATCTGTTATGACTACAGTTACAAACAAAACGGTCGCTATCTCTCCAAAGAGAACAACAACTCGATCTATCCGAGAATTGAAGGCTACATAACTTCCGATCCTATTGAAGCGGCTTTTTATCTGCGCAGTACCGAGTCTGATTTTCCGGTTCAAGGCGTCTCGCTCTCAAGTGATTTTAACACCTCTAAAATGAAATATATTCCCAATTCCACCTATATTTCAGCACCTAACAGTCCGCTTTACAGCAGTTTTCCCTACCCTGAAACATCCGGAGGCTGCAGCTATACCGATACGGGAGATACGACACGTGTCTGTAACAGAAGCGGTAATGTTCGCATCGGTCTTGGAAACGGTGCCTACGGCTACTCCCAAGACGGCAGCGGCATATTAGCCTCCGAAGAGTTTATGTATGCCAAATTTGATCTGGATCCTTTTGCCTATTCGGGCGATGTCAATATCTCTGTCGATATGAAGCTTAATTATTACATCGTACCTCCCGGCGGTACCATTCCCATCCCTTACGAGTACACGCTCGGACGCGAAATACCACGCTGTCCGCCATCAAACAGTTATAATCCGAAGTGGGGAACATTTAATATTATTGACCGCGGGCTCAATGCTTCCCGAAACGGCAGTAACGGCTACTATAACAATCTTTTTACCCAAGTTGCCCAACAGCCGTTTGATGTTGACGTGGTCATGTACAAAGCCGATCCCGTCACTAATGTTTACAATAAAAAGCCCGATTTTGACTTTAATACGACCCTACTTGTAGACATTATTAATGCCAACGCGTTTGGAGATATCAACACTTCCACCTGCAACGATCCCGATGCTGCTATCACGCAACGTATTTTTGTCCCTTCCTTCACCACACCGGCGGTTAACAAATCACCCGTTCCCACACTCGCACCGAGCTTTTATGCGTCTGCAGCCAAAAATGCCGCCTTTCGCGTCTGGAGTTTTGTTGACGACAACAATGCCTTGGTTCCGAATTGGGGTGCCGTTACACTTAACAATGATCATCTGACATTACAATCGTTACATAACCTGTACGACTATGCAAAACATAAAGAGTGCCGCGCAAATAATGAGTGCGGCAGTGATCCAACTTCGTTAGATTGTTTTAACTGTATGTTTAACCACTATGCCGTTGCCACCTGTTCGCGCGATAATTTTGCCATTAAACCCGAAGCCATTATGATTACCATGAGTGACAAAGGTATTGACTATAACACATCGACTGCCACACCAAAAAATCTTTCCAGGTTTTATGGCTACGAAGCCAACGCCACAAGTATTGCCGTTGACCCTATTGACATTGCCGCCGGCTACAACTATCTTTTTAACTTTACAGCCACCAACCATGTCAATTTTTTAGCAACGCGTAACTACACGGTTGCTCCTTCAGAAATCAATACCACTCTATTTTGGGATCCTCTAGATCCGGCTATCAATGCCAACTGTAACGATGTTGCCGACATCTCTTTACGTACCAATCTGGTACACGGTTCAAGTCCTTCAATTTACTCGAAACTTCCCAATGTCGGTCGTTACCGCCTTAATGTCGATGACCGACTCTGGACCAGTGTCGATTTTAACCCTCTCTACATGACCCATCACAGCGCGGCAAAAGGATTTGTCAGCGGTGCCGACTGCGATAGCAACGATGGTTACCGAAGCAACCGTATTAACGGCCGTGTCGGCTGCTTTATCTCTTCAGAACACAACAATACTGATGTCGCCAATACGCAAAGCGGCAGGGTACACTTCTACCAAGATCACGATATTGAAGCCAAACCCTACCGTTTTGATCTAAGCAACATAGAGAGCCGGATCGGGATGGGTCAGCAAAGTTTTGACGGGGGGTCGCATCTGATCTATATGAACGATATTGCTGCGCAATGGAACAATAACAGTAATG
>JALSLA010000030.1 GCA_026988515.1 Helicobacteraceae bacterium
AATATATAAGAGAGAAAACTTTGCCATTTTTAAGAGACAAGAGGGTACACTCACTTCAATTAAAAACAGGGTAGATTATGGATGCAAATGTAGAGGAAATTGAGAGCGTCTGCACCTATTGCGGTGTTGGATGCGACATTGTTGCTCAGGTTCACGAGAATAAAATTCAGAAAATTTTTGCATCGCCGGACGGGTATGTTTCGCAGGGAAAACTCTGTATTAAAGGGAAGTACGGGTATGATTTTGTTGCTTCGAAAGAACGTATTCGAACGCCGCGTCTTCGTAAAAGTTTTTTAGAGAAGAATCCCGAGATTAAAGCGGCAGTAGCCGCATCGCTTCAGGAGTATGACGCTACATGGTATGAGTGTGATCTGGAGGCGGCGACAACGGCAGCTGCTATGAAAATGGCGGAGATTAAAGAGCGTTACGGGCCGTACAGCCTCTGCTCCATCGGCGGAGCGCGTACTTCGTGTGAGAGTGCCTATCTGTTTCAAAAATATACACGCCACACTCTAGGATCGCCGCATGTGGACAACTGTGCGCGCGTCTGTCACAGCCCCAGTCTTAAAGGGATGCGAACCACCATCGGTGAAGGGGCTGCCACGAACCCCTACAATGATATTTACGAGACCGAATTTATTGTGGTAATGGGTTCTAATACCACCGAAGCACACCCTATTGTTGCCAATCGTATTGTCGAAACGGCGCGGCAAAACAATAATCTTGCCGTTATTGATGTACGTGAAATAAAACTGATGAAATATGCCAAGCACAAAGCGATTGTTCCGCATGAAGCCAATCTGCTCATTTTAAACATGATGGCGTATGTCATTATTGACGAAGAGCTCTACAACAAGAACTTTATTGAGACGCGTACCAAAGGGTTTGAAGCATACAAAGCGAAGATCATGAACGATCCGTATGCCGACCCGAAATATTTTGAGACCATTGCGGGGTATGAGCATTTGGCCAAACTCATTCCCAATATTGCCCGAGAGTATGCGGTGAAAAACTCCATGATCTTCTGGGGGCTTGGTATTACCGAACATACCGACGGATCGTACGCGGTGATGGCCATTACCCATTTGGCGCTTCTTACGGGAAATATTGGTAAAACGGGTACCGGTCTAATGCCGTTGCGCGGTCAAAACAATGTGCAAGGAGCATGCGATATGGGCTGCTTGCCCTACTATGACCCCGACTATCAAAAACCTAAGGAGATTGGGCTGATGACGCCCGAACTCATTGATGCGATGCTCGGCGGCAGCATCAAGTCATTGCACAACATGGGAGAAGATATTATGCATATTCACCCCAATATCAATAAGATCAATACAGCCATGGATCAGTTGGAACTGATTGTGGTGCAAGAGTTGTTCATGACTGATATTGCCCGGCGTGCCGATATTGTCATTGGGGTGAAGTCGGCCTATGAGAAGACCGGAGTCTATGTGAATGCGATGCGAAGACTGCACCTCTCGCAACCTCTGGTTCAAAGTGATCTTCCCGATGACTGGGAGGTCATTCAGATGCTCGACAATAAACTCGGCGGCAGCTACGATTACAAGAAGAGTTCCGAAGTGTGGGATGAAGTGCGTCAAACGGCACATCAGCGTTACAGCGGTGCTTCATATTTAAGGCTTGAACGTCACCGCAAGCGGGGACTGCAATGGCCGGTTTACAATGAAGACACACCGGTGCTGCACCTGCTTGATTTTCGTACGCCCGATGGTCTGGGCGAATTTCATTACTATCGGTATGAAGAGCGCGGCATGATAGCAGAGATTCGGCAAAACTGCCTTGAGGGGTATCATCTTACGACAGGACGTACACTGGCACACTATAACAATGCGGCCCAGACTCTGCGAAGCGAAGCACTTAACAAACACTACAGCGAAGATATTTTATTGGTCTGCAGTGACGATGCCGAAGATTTCACGAGCGATCGGGTCATACTTAAAAGCGCCTTTGGTCAGACGGCGCCGCTCACCGTCAAATTTACCGATAAAGTACAGCCGAAAACGCTTTTTGTCACGTTTCACCATGCCGCTTCTAAAATCAATGCACTCTTCGGTGACAAACGCGATGCGTTGATTCTTACTGCGGCATTTAAATCGGTTAAAGTCGAGGTGATCAATCTGTGAGTCGTGCCAAAGGCGATATTGCCGAAACAGTTACATGTAAATTTTTACAAGAGAGCGGATATGTCGTCGTGGAGCGAAATGTCTACAGCCGTTTTGGCGAAATTGATATTGTTGCCCGCAAAGGGGAGATGCTGCATTTTATTGAGGTGAAAAGCGCTCAAGATTATGAACGCGCGATACAAAACGTAACGCCTCAAAAAATTGGGCGTATTTTAAAAACAGTGGATCTGTTTATGAAAAAGAGGGCTCTCAATACGGCATATTGCATTGATGTCGCTATTGTTACTCCCGAAGGCGTGGAACTTTTGGAAAACATTACGTTTTGATTAAGAAACCATAGGTATAATTAATGCAACAATTTAGATTAAAGGATCATAAGAATGGCGAAATATATTGAATTGACTTCAGCAAACTTTGAAGCAACGGTGAAAGAGGGTGTATCTTTAGTAGACTTTTGGGCACCGTGGTGCGGACCGTGTCGTATGATTGCTCCGGTTATTGAAGAGTTGGCCGAAGAGTTTGAGGGTAAAGCAAATATCTGTAAAGTAAATACGGACGAAGAGCAAGATATCGGCGTGAAGTACGGTATTCGTTCCATTCCGACCATCATGTTTTTTAAAGACGGTGAGCTTGTTGATCAGATGGTAGGTGCGGCATCAAAACAGGCATTTGCTGACAAACTGAACTCACTTCTGTAATGCTTTAGGCGTAAAAGGTGGCACGACGGGGAGGCGGAATCTTCTCAGTAGGCACGCTTTTAGCCTCATTTTTCGGTGCGGCAATGATTGCCGCTGCTTTTGCCTACTTTAACTACAAATTTTCCGAATACAAATTTATTGATTTTGACCAATGGGTTTTTTATACACAAAAAGAGATTTTTACGCCCTCAGCCGAGCGTTACATTGTACTCTTTTTCAGCTCCAAATCTCCCAATACCCTCGAACATATTAAAAACTCTAAGAGTTCTTACCCTATAATTGCAATAGATTACTATCAGCAGCGGATCGCCTCCGATGTCAACGTAACGTTTTTAAGAAGCGGTACCAATACCATGCTAAAGTTTATTCAGAGGTTCAATATTTATAAATCCCCGTCGGTCTTTATTATTAAAAAAAGCAAAGAGAAGCTTTATAAACAAGATAGTATGATACGCGAATTGGATACATTACAAAAATTATCTACAAAAATAGAGGAGCTGTAATGCTTGATTGTGCCATTATTGGAGGAGGGCCGGCAGGACTGACCGCCGGACTCTACACGACACGCGGCGGTTTGGCCAAGGTGAGTATGTTTGAAAAAGGGATGCCCGGCGGACAGATTACGCAAAGCTCCGAAATAGAGAATTACCCCGGAGTTACGGGCGATATTTCGGGTATGGATCTGATGATGCCGTGGCCGGAACAGTGTCAAAAATTCGGTCTGAAGCATGAAATGGCTGAAGTTGTCGCCATTACAAAAAATGCCGAAGGTAATTTTATAATTACCTTGGGCGACGGTACGACACATGAGGCGCTGAGTGTCATTGTCTGTACCGGTTCGACACCGCGCCGCGCCGGCTTTATTGGAGAAGATGAATTTTTCGGACGCGGTGTGAGTACCTGCGCAACGTGTGACGGTTTTTTTTACAAAGGTAAGGAGGTTGTTGTTATCGGCGGCGGCGATACGGCACTCGAAGAGGCACTACATCTGGCAAAGATCTGCTCTAAAGTCTATTTGGTGCATCGTCGCGATACGTTTCGTGCGGCTCCCAACACGATTAAGCGGGTTGAGGCGACAGACAATATTGAGTTGGTGCTCAATGCATCGCCGCAAGAGGTTTATGGCGACAAGATGGGAGTAACGGGCATAACGGTAGTTATGAACGACGGCGGTACCCGCAATATCGAAGTCCCCGGAGTGTTTACTTTTGTCGGTAATGATGTCAACAACGGTGTCTTGAAACAAGAAGACGGTTCGTTTTTGTGTGATGTCAATGCGCAGGGTGAAGTGATTGTGACGCTCAGTATGGCGACATCGACGCCGGGATTGTATGCGGCGGGAGATATCCGTATTGAAGCACCGAAGCAGGTGGTTTCGGCTGCGGGTGACGGTGCGGTGGCGGCACTGCAGGTTATTGCTTATGTGGATGAGAAATTACATGTATAATTTATTATATAAAGGGAAGCGATGCTCAAAATAGGCGTATTCGGTGCAACGGGTAGAGTCGGACGACTGCTCATAGAAGATATAAAACATGAAACACAGATAACGCTCTCTTGTGTGCATGTCTGCGATACCTTGGACTTCTCATTGGATCCTTCGGTATTAGCGACAAACGACATGACGACGTTTGTCAACGCTTCGGATCTCATTATCGATTTTTCGACACCCGAAGCAACGCAGCAACTGCTTGAAGCAGCCTTGAAAAACCCCACACCGTTGGTGATCGGTACAACCGGCTTTAGCGTGCATCAGATGAATCTGCTCAAAGAAGCGAGCGAAAAAATGCCCATTTTATATGCAACCAATATGTCGTTGGGTGTAGCATTGCTAAACCGGCTGGTTCAGATGGCATCTGCTACACTGAAGGGGTTTGATATTGAGATTGTCGAGCAGCACCATCGCCACAAAAAAGATGCGCCCAGCGGTACGGCATTGACGTTGGCGGAATCGGCGGCATCGGCACGAAATCTGGATTTAGACAGTGTACGGGTGAGTGGACGTAACGGTATTATTGGAGAACGCAGCAGTGACGAAATTGCCGTGATGGCACTGCGTGGCGGTGATATTGTCGGGCGTCATACGGTCGGTTTTTATAATGACGGCGAGTTTATTGAACTCAACCATACCGCTACGAGCCGCAATACCTTCTCCAAAGGGGCAATTCGTGCCGCTAAGTGGCTACAGTCTCAAAGCAACGGACTCTATTCAATCACTGATTGTTTAGAGTTGAACTAAGGAGTGCCAGTGGAGCGTTCACTCAATGAAAAATGTGCGGTTGTAGGCGTTTTTGACCACGAAGAGGCCTCGAAACTGGCGTACTTTTCGCTGCATGCCTTGCAGCATCGCGGTCAAGAGGCAGCAGGTATCAGCAGCGGAGACGGTAAGAAACTTTACACGATTAAAGATCGGGGATTGGTGACTCGGGTTTTTGATGAGCAGAAATTGGCAACACTGCAAGGACGTGCCGCTATTGGACATACCCGCTACTCTACGGCCGGTGACGACTCCATTTTAGATGCACAGCCGGTTTTTGCACGCTATGATCTTGGGGAGATGTCAATTGTGCATAACGGCAACTTAACCAATGCGCAAGAGGTACGCGATGCGCTTATTGCCAAAGGGGCGATTTTTCAAACCTTTATGGACACAGAAAACCTGATTCACCTGATTGCCAAAAGTGACGAAGAGAAACTTCTTGATCGTATTATTGATGCATTGAAACAGATTGAAGGTGCCTACTCATTGGTTTTTTTGAGTCGCAGTAAAATGTTTGCTATGCGGGACCCTCACGGGTTTAGGCCGCTCAGTCTCGGTCGGGTCGGTGACGGGTATGTGGTGGCATCGGAGACCTGCGCATTTGATCTGATCGGTGCAGAATTTATTCGTGATATTGAACCGGGTGAACTGTTGGTCTTTGAGAAAGAGAAAGCGCCTCAGTCCATTAAGGTTTTTGAATCTACCCCCAAACATTGTATTTTTGAGTATGTCTATTTTGCCCGACCCGATTCCGATGTTTTTGGAAAAAATGTCTACCAGATGCGTAAAAACATGGGTGTGGCATTAGCACGTGAAAAACCTATTGAAGCCGACTTGGTCGTTCCGGTTCCCGACGGTGGTGTGCCGGCAGCTATTGGTTATGCACAAGAGAGCGGTATTCCGTTTGAGATGGCCATTATGCGAAATCACTATATTGGACGCACCTTTATTGAGCCGACACAAGAGATGCGCGATTTGAAAGTTAAAATGAAACTCTCTCCTATTGTTTCTTTGATTCAAGGCAAGCGGGTAATTGTCATTGACGACTCAATAGTACGCGGTACGACAAGCCGTCGTATTATACGCATGCTTAAAGATGCCGGTGCGGTGGAGGTACACATGCGTATTTCCAGCCCTCCGACAACCGATCCGTGCTATTACGGTGTGGATACACCTGACAAAGACAAGCTTATAGCGGCCAATATGAGCAGCGAAGAGATCTGTAAATATATTGAAGCAGACTCATTGGCCTATTTGAGTAACGATGCCCTGTTATGCAGTGTCAATGTGACGGAGTCAAATTATTGTACCGCCTGTTTTACAGGCGAGTATATCGTATAGAAGTGCGCATTGAGTCTTCAGCAGATCTATACCTACGGGCACTATTTAAAAGATAAGTTCGGTACCAAAGTCTACAAGGTTCCTATCTCCATTTCCGGGTTTACCTGCCCCAATATTGACGGCAGTGTTGCAGTAGGCGGATGTACGTTTTGTGAAAATGACTCCTTTAGTCCCAGTTTGGATAAGGTCAAACCGTTAAAAGGGTTTCATCTGAATTTAACCTCGGCATCAAACCCTTTTTTACAGAAACAGCTGCAGCAGCTTACCCTCCAGTTTGAGTCGATGAGCGCGCGCTTGCGACGTGACTACGGTGCCCAAAAATTTCTAGTCTACTTTCAGTCATTTACCAATACCTATGCACCGCTACCAACCTTAAAGGCACTGTATGAACACGCACTTCGGTTTGACAACGTTATAGGGCTTAGTATCGGTACACGAAGCGACAGCGTTACCGATGAGACCTTAGCCTATTTGGCCGAACTCTCTACGAAGAAGGAGATATGGATTGAATTTGGCATTCAGTCAATTTATGACGAAACGCTTGAACGGATCAATCGCGGGCACAGCGCGCACAATGTAGAAACATGGATAAAAAAATCGAAGGCGTACGGGCTTAATGTCTGCGGTCATCTTATTTTTGGACTGCCTGATGAGACGCATGCCATGATGCTGAACTCGTCAAAAGCAGCGTATGATTGGGGCATTGACTCGGTAAAATATCACCCGTTGTATGTAGTCAAGCGTACGGCATTGGCCAATGAATATGCGCGCGGTGAGTTTGAACCTATTAGTGAAACCGACTACATTGACGTACTCGTTGCATCACTGAAAATGAAACCTGAAGCGGTCAGTGTGCAGCGGATGACGGCAGGCATTTCAGATGATTCGCTCATTGCTCCGTTGTGGTGTCGCGATAAAAACATGCAGTTAAAGCATATTAACGAGCGGTTAAAAGAAGAGGGGTTGAAATACTGACGCTTAGTGGGCAAATACACGTGTAAAGTCTGCTGTGGAACGAAAATATCCGGGGTAGGGCATGGTGACTTTAAAGCGTTTGGAGCGGCCGGCTTTCAGGTTTTTGGCAATGCTGAATGTCATTAAAAGCGTTTGGGGCTTGCTCTTTTTCTTTTGAGTAGCCGTAGCAAAAAAGTCGCCAAATCCGCTGGGATTGTAGAAATTTCCTCCTTTGACATTGCCGGTAACGTGCCCTTTGTTGACCAGCTTAATCTCCAGTTCTACATTGCCGATGGTGTAGTTGCCGACATTTTTGACAATACCGCTATATTGAATCTGCTCCAATGAGAGAATGCGCTTATTGCTGAGTGAGGTGATTTCAACTTTTTTGGTGTATTTATCCAGAGCCATCATCAAAAAGCCTCCAACAAGAAGCAGTGAGATGAATGCAGAAAAAATCATTGAAAATCGAAGTTTTTTATTGCCGTTTTGCATGGCAATAATGACTACGAGTAAAAAGAGTAGTACAATAACGGCGGCAACCAGATAGTGCCAAATTGTAAAATAGGTCATCATCGACACGCTGCTCCAATCGAAAGATTGTACTCCTTTGTGTAGGTAAAAGGTTCAACAATCATCTTAAATTCGTAATGCTCACCCGAAGAGAGGTTGACATCTTTAAGTATCGACACTTTTTTAAATGGATTGAGCGGATAGAGCATATCGAGGTAAGGGTTGCCCGATACTTTAAAAATTTCGGTAGTGATGCTACATGTAGACAGGTGTCGTTTGGAGCGGTTGTGTACCACACCCTTCACGACCAGTGCTTTCGAAAATTCCAGTGCTTTGACTTCAAGAATTTGTGTTGTTGTTTTGTAAAGAAACTGATGCAGCTTCACATAGCCCAATGTCGGTCCGGTGAGCAGCAGCACAAGAGCCAGCAGGATCAGGGCAATGGAGAGCGCTGTTTTTTTGCGTACAATGATTGCCAATATAAGCAACAGAATCAATACAAAGATGACCGCCCCGAAGAGGACATAGTCGTAAAGGGTTAGCTGGGCAATAAAGGCAGTAAGCTTCTCTTTCATTGCTGGCGTGAATGTTTCTCTTCAATACCGCTAATGCCGCTTCGTCGAGAGAGCTCTTGCTTGATACGGTCCGGCGAGATGTTTTTTGATCCCAGTGCGACCAGGACATGGTAGGTTAGATCGGCACACTCGTAAATAATCTCTTTGTCATCATTGTCTTTACAGGCCAAAGCAAACTCCCCTGCCTCTTCAAGTACTTTTTTCAATATGGCATTATCGCCTTGATGTAACAGTTTTGCCGTCCATGAGGAGGATGGGTCTGCATGTTTGCGTTCTTGGATGGTGTGGTACAAAGTGTCAATAATGCCATACATTGCATTGGTATCTACACTAACGTCACCGGTGGTTTTACCGCTTTGAAGTTCGGTAAAAAAACAGGAATGACGTCCGGTATGGCATGCGACTCCTTTTTGGGTCACTTTTATTAAAAGGGTATCGTTGTCACAATCCAGAGCAAAAGAGTGTATCTGTTGCAGGTGACCGCTGCTTTCGCCTTTTTTCCAGATACGCTGTTTGGATCGTGAAAAGTAGTGGGCGACTTTGGTCTCCAAAGAGAGACGTAACGCATCGCGATTCATATAGGCCATCATCAGTACATCGCTGGTTGTAACGTCTTGCACAATGACGGGTAAGAGTTCCGATTTCTCCCAGTCAATACGATCTAATGCCTCTTGCACGCCCGCTCCTTGCTATGCCCTATGTTATTGTGCCGAAACACGTTTTTGCGCATCTTTGGTATCCACCCATATATTTGGTGTTGAACCGCCAGGTGTTAGAAAAATTTTAGCATCTTTGTTGACTTTCAGAGCTTCGTTAAACTGTCCTTGCACCTTAATGTGCTCAAGTTCTAAAAGTTGTCGGGTCAACGATTCGCTAATAACCTTGTTGGCTGTTGCCGTAGCGGCAGCTTCAATTTTAATAGCGGTTGCTTTACCTTCAGCTGCAATCTTCACCGCTTCGGATCTACCTTGCGCTTCAGCAGCACGCTTGAGTGCTTCTTGTTTGGCACGCTGTACCTCTTGCTCGGCACGTTGCACCTCTTGTTTGGCAACTTGAACGCGCTCAATTTGCTCCTTGACCTTGGCCGGAAGAACAATTTCACGAAGCTGAACGGACTGGAGGTCGGCCGGAGAGTTTTTCAAGCCGGTCACACTCTTGGAGATACCTTCTTCAATTTCACTGGCAATGGCATTACGTTTGGTCGGCAGGGATTCGGCATCGTAGCGACCGACAACATTTCGAACCACGTCACGTACAACAGGGTTGATGATCTTTTCTTCCCATGAAAAACCCCAGTTGGAGATGGTTTGTGCCGCAAACTGTGCGTTAAGACGGTATTGAACGGTCAGCTCAATGGCAACGGGGAGTCCGCGTTTATCCAAGACGGTAATGGCAGGTTTTACCTTAATACCTTCACCCGAGACGCTGCTTCGGTCAATTTTATCGGCATAGTTGATAATACGGACTTTTGTATCGACAACGTAAACTTTTTGAATAATCGGAATAATGAAATGCAATCCCGGAAGTAGGGCCTGCTGTTCATATTTACCGTTGGTAGAGAGAATACCGCGCTCGCCCTCGTTAATAATTTCAAAAGGTTTTGCCAGTATTAAAAAGAGAATAATGGCTCCGATAAAATAGACAATGCCGGCTTTGCCGCCGCCAAAATTTAAATCAATTTTCGGGGGACGCGGTGCTTTGGGTTTAAAACCTCCGCCGCCGTTACCGCCGTTACCACCTGATCCGCCGCCGGACTCCTTTTTCTTTTTGTTGAAGTAATCATTCATATCTGTTGCCATGTTATGTTCCTGTTATGTAAGTTAGATAGTGCGTATAGTTTGGATCACGTCCAAAGACAATGTCAAAATAGCCACGTTGAATTTTTTGTGTGATGCAACCGCGTTTTCCATTACCGATGCTACGGGCATCAATAAGACGTATGGGTGTAATTTCCGCTGCAGTTCCGGTTAAGAAAGCCTCATCGGCAACATAGATCTCTTCGCGTGTAATGCGACGGCGAATGACCTCGTAACCCATGTTTTGTGCCATTTCAATAACCGTTTTTTGAGTAATTGATGCCAACGAGTTGTCGTTAGGCGGCGAGATGAGTACGCCGTCTTTGACCATAAAAAAGCAGGCACCGCTCGCTTCGGCGACATAGCCTTGGTCGTCGAGCAGTAACGCTTCGTCATACCCGCAGTCGATCGCTTCAAACTTTGCCATCTGTGAATTCAGATAGTTGGCGGTAGCTTTGGCTTTACCCATGTTGGAAGTATTTGCCGGACGGGTCATGGAGGCAATTTTGAGTTTAATACCTTTTTCCATACCTTCATCACCCAGATAGGCTCCCCATTCCCATGCGGCGATGACAGTCTCTACCGGAGCCTCTTTATGATACACTCCCATAGCACCGTAGCCCAAAAAAGCGAATGGACGCAGATAGACATTGTCCCCTTTAAACCTGTTTTTTTGAATCAGCTCAATTTGCGCCGCATTGAGTTCATCGACGCTGTAGGGAATGTCGATGAGTGTCATTTTAGCCGATTCTATAAGCCGTGTCGTGTGGTCATTCAGGCGAAAAATAGCATACCCTCTGTCCGTTTTATAAGCTTTGGTCCCCTCGATAACACCGTTGCCGTAATGCAGGGTGTGAGAGAGAACGTGTGTCTGCGCATCGGCCCAAGGCGTGATGGCACCGTTCATCCAAATGTATTTGGCTTCATTCATTCACTGCTCCAATTTTTTTTACATGTAAAAAAGTGAGATATTTTATCGAAGTTGGGGTTTAAAAACGGTTAGGAAATGTAAAAATACATGTAAAAAACGATTTACATGTATTTTTTGATACTATTTAGGACTCGGCGTGTTAATCAGCCAGATGGAGAAAATATCCAAATAGTCCCAAAACGACTGAATATACGCTTCGTTGATTCCCTCTTCAACCAGTGCCGGAAGCAGCTCGGCATAAAACTCCAGCCAGCGTCTGCGGCTCTCTTCGTCAATGCGAAAGGGGGCGTGACGACCAACCATACGCGGTTCGCCGCGTGTTTGGTTGAAATAATCCGGTCCGCCGCAGATCTGAATGAGAAAGTCGGCGGCATGTTTTTTGGCGGCATCAAAATCATCATCGTCATGAATGGGAAAGAGAAAGCCGATATCGCTGGGTCTGATGAGGTCGTAATGGTCATCGACCAGCCGGCGAAACCGCTCTTCTCCGACCTGATGGAAAAAACCGGGGTGCGGTTTGGTGACGGGAGGACGGACGCCAAGTGTTCCGGGGGTTATGGTTAAATTCATGAAGAACCTCGTTTTGTTTTTAACATTCTAGAGTGATGAAGATAAAAAAGGCTTTAAGCCAAATCACTATACAATAAAAAGAAAAAGGGTTGTTTCATGAATGTTTCTCCCGATTTTTCCCCGCCGCTTCGTATTATGACACCCTATTTTATTGTTGCGAGTCTATCATATGTGGGTGCGATGATACTGCTGTTTTTCCTCGATATCGGCGCTTCGTGGCGATCGTTGCAGACGGTAGCTTGGGTGCATCTGTATATGATCGGTTTTGTGATGATGAGTATTATAGCCGCCATGGCTCAGTTGGGACCGGTTATTGTAGAGGCGAGACACCGTTTTGTAAGTTTTTTTTATCTGATTTGGGTCTTTATTTTGGCAGGCTTGCTGCTGCTCTTGCTCGGTTTTTATATTCAATCGCGTCTGCTTCCGTTCGGCGGTATGTTGGTGCTGTTGGGTATGGTGCTGTTTGCAGTCGATTTCAATGCGACGCTGCAGCGTCGCAGGCGTCATACCAGTGTGACACGTTCCATGAAAGCCGCTAACGTGTTTTTACTGCTGGGTCTGCTCTGCGGTTTGGTACTGGCATTTGTTTACAACGGTGCCTCACTGGAGCTAGAAGCGTGGTATTGGGCACATGTTTTTGCGCTGTTAGGCGGTTTTGTCGTTATGCTGATCATGAGCATTTCAACCGTACTGGTTCCTATGTTCGGGTCATCAAAACGGGTCAGTGACAATACCTTTGAGCGGAGCTTTCAAAGCATGGCAGGCGGTGTCGGATTGATGATGGCAGGCTCACTGTTAGCCTGGGAAGCATTGCGGCAGATCGCTCTGATGTTGATGATGTTCTCTGTGGCATGGTACGGTTATGAACTTTTTGTGATGTTACTCTCTCGTATGCGCGTCGAGCATGATATCTGGGCACGTTGTATGTATGTTGCTGCGCTATCGTTGGCCCTTTCATGGCTCTTTGTGGCACTCTGTTTTTTAGGAGTTCCCGAGCTGCTTCGTCCGGGATTGTGGCTTTTTTTTGTCGGTTTTATGGGCTTTATGATTTTGGGCAATCTTTACAAAATTATTCCGTTTCTGGTCTGGTTTGAGCGCTACGCCCCGCTGGTGGAAGAGCAGCGTGTACCGATGTTGCACGAATTGGTTCATCAGCGTATGGCAACGGCACAGTTTCTCTTTAGCTGCAGCGGTCTTGTCACGACAACGTTAGCGTTACTGGTGATGAATCCGCTACTGTTTCAAATGGGCGCGGCCTTGTTGACGGTCGGTGCGTTTTTCATGCTCTTTCAGGTGGTGCGTCTGCTGCGCAGCTAAGCGTGAAACTATTTGTCGTGACAACCAAGACACAGGGCGCTGCGGCTGTTATCGGTTCGAAGCATACGGGCTTTTCCCGTACCGTGGGGATCATGACAACTGACACATTGAACTTTACCGTCTCGCAGGAGATCGGAAATGGTAGTGGCACCGAAAAAGTCTGTTAACAATGTGTTGGTATTGCGCAGACCGGCCCTGCCGGCTATATAAGGAATAGAGACCGGATGATCATTGTTTAGTGAACCGAATGAACCGTAAACGACCGTGCCGTTGACAACATCGACGGCATTGGGCGCACCGACTGCTTTGGTCTGCGCCATCGGCATTTGGGCCGGAGTATTTTGACCAATGAGAATGGCACCGCCGAATACTGCCGCCGACGCGACGGTTCCTGACCCGGGTGCATTGATGACACTGTTCATGGCGCTGATACCGTCGTGACATCCCAGACACGCCAAAGTCTGATCGGAAGGTTGGGCATCGGTCAGCGTACCGGCAATGGTACGACCGGCAACACCGCCGGTAGAGGCTCCGTACATTTGAAAGGTTAGGGTTGATGTCGGTTTGTTCCACAGTGGTGAAGGGCCGTTTGCAGTCACATTGGCGCCGTGTGGCGTATGACAGAAGACACAGACTTCGTCATTGTCGCTTCCATTGCTTGAAGAGAGCAGGTGACCGTGTGGCGTATCCATGATGCTGATAGCAACGGCTTGGGTGACAAAAAGTGTTGATAAAGTCAGTGCTTTAAGGAAAATTTCTTTCATAATACAGGGTCTTTCATTGAAATAGATGATAGCAATAGATCGTCAAAAAAAATCATTTTTTTATATAAAATCATAAAATTTACATGTAAATATTGCAATGAATCGCTCATGAAATCGGCAGTGATCCGTATGAAGCAGGAGATTGTTATTTTTTTGCTAGAATAGTACAAAGGAGCGAGTTATGGATGCAAGAATATTTTTTGGTTCAACCGAAGCGGTAACGCAGAAATGGAGCGAGCGAAAAAGCCCGTATAACGCAGAGGTGGTCAGCCGTGCTCCGATCTGTAGTGCCGAGGATGCGCTTAAGGCACTCGATATTGCACAGCAAGCAACGGCAGTCTGTAGGCAGTCGACACTCTCACAACGCTGCGACTGGTTGCTTGATGTAGCCCGAAAACTTCAAGAAGAGCGTGAAGAGATGGCACGTACTATTACCGATGAAGTAGGTAAACCGATTGCGTTCTCACGTATTGAAGTGGACCGCTGTATTGAGACGGTACGGCTTTCTGCCGAGACGATGCGTACTATGCACGGCGAGACGATTAATACCGATGCGATGCCCAGCGGACGGAAAACCACGGCATTTTTCCGTCGAGAGCCTGTGGGTGTTGTGGTGGCAATTACGCCGTTTAATTTTCCGCTTAATCTCGTAGCGCACAAACTTGCACCGGCATTGGTTGCCGGCAATGCGGTAGTGCTCAAACCTACACCCGAGGCACCGTTGACGGCGTATCGGTTTGCCAAACTTTTTATTGAGAGCGCGTATGCGATTAAGGATGCACTCAGTGTCGTTTACGGGGATGCCGAGGTCGGTTCGGCATTGGTAAGCAGCGATAGTGCACGGGTGATTAGTTTTACAGGTTCGGTAAGCGTGGGTGAAATTATTGCCAAAAGTGCGGGAATCAAAAAAGTGAGTCTGGAGCTTGGCGGCAATGCCGCGACGTTTATTGATAAGAGTGCCGATCTCTCTTATGCGGCGCAACGCTGTGCATTGGGAGCTTTTGTCAATTCGGGTCAGGTCTGTATTTCCTTGCAGCGTATTTATGTGGATGCGGCTGTTTATGATGCGTTTGCAATGCTGATGGCCGAAGCAACCAAAGCACTTGAAGTAGGTTCGCCCTATGATGAGACGACATTTATGGGGCCGCTTATTGACGATGATGCGGCGCAACGTGCCATGTCATGGGTAACCCGTGCTATGGACGAAGGCGCTCGCCCACTGCTTGAGCCGCGTTGTGAGGGACGAATGTTCTACCCTTGTGTGATGGCGGATGTGACGGATGATATGGCCATTGTCTGTGAAGAGGTGTTTGCTCCGATTGTCAGTCTGGTGAAAGTCAACGGTTTTGACGATGCCCTGCCGCGTATGAACAACTCCCCTTACGGATTGCAGTTTTCACTGTTTACGAATGACTTGAAATTGACGCAATATGCCATTGATGCGCTGGATGCCGGCGGTATTGTTGTTAATGATATGCCGACATTACGCTTTGATATTCAGCCCTACGGCGGGGTGAAACTCAGCGGTGTAGGTCGTGAAGGGCCCCGTTTTGCCATTGAAGAGATGACTGAAATTAAATCGGTTGTGATCGTGTGAAAGTAGCCGTTTCTGCCTGTCTGCTCGGAGAGCGTTGCCGTTATGATGCCCAAAGCAAAGAAAATTTACATGTAAAAGAGCAGCTCAAAGAGTGCGACACGGTACCGTTTTGTCCGGAAGCGCCGGTGCTTGGAACGCCGCGCGAACGTATTTCCGTCTACGAAAAACAAGGTTCCTTGAGGGTCATCGGCGATGAGAGCGGATGGGATGTGACCTGTGATATTGAAGAGCAGACGCGTGCTTTTATAGCTGCACATCCCGATCTTGATGCTATAGTGCTTAAGTCCAAATCTCCCAGTTGCGGCATTGGCACAACGCCGTACAGGAATGATGCGGGAGCAGTATGTTCTTACGGCAACGGTGTTGCCGCTGCAATGCTTTTGGAGCATTTTAATGCAATGGACATTATCGACGAAACGCAAAATATTTATGATATAGTTGCACAAAAAGAGAATACAGGAGCGAAGAGATGATAGCCGTAGGAAGTAAAGCCCCCGATTTTTGTCTGCCCAACCAAGATGATGTCGAGATCTGCTTGCGAGATCTTCAAGGAAAATGGATCGTACTCTATTTTTACCCCAAAGACAACACGCCCGGATGTACGACCGAAGCGTGCGAATTTACCGAAGCGGAGCCGGAGTTTAGTGATATGGATGCCGTTATTTTGGGTGTGAGCGCCGATTCAACCCGAAAACATCGTAACTTTATTGAAAAGAGACAGTTGGGTATTACGCTTTTAAGTGATGAAAGTACCCAGATGATGCAAGAGTACGGCGTGTGGCAGTTAAAGAAAAATTATGGTCGTGAATATATGGGTATTGTTCGCAGTACGTATATTATTGATCCCGAAGGTAAGGTTGCTTGCGTATGGGAAAAAGTACGGGTCAAAGATCATGTTGCCCAGGTGAAAGCACGCTTGAAAGAACTTCAAGCGTAATCTACATGTACATGTAAATGGAAGCACATGCCCTAAGGCAGTGCGCGTCTTGTTGAACGTTGCAGCATGATATAGGCTGCGGCAAACATGAGAAGCATCATAAACATACGTCCCCATTCACTCAGTGTCGGTACGGTTACCGGTCTCTTTTTAATTGGAATATTATTGGTCATAATTTCCGGATCACCCGGTTCTAAAACAAACGTAGCGTACCATGGATTGGCACTGCAGCTGAAATCTGCCAATTTCCCCGTTGACCCGTACTGGGAACTTCCGATGTAATAGGGATTCGGCTGACCGGTCGGATCGAGTGGTCCGGTTGATTCGCTGCATACGGTATCAAGTTCATAGCGCGGTGGAATACTATAGGTCATGGTACACGTTGTTGTTGCTGAGAGACCCGGAATATACCATTGGTATTGACCGTCGCTTCCGTCTTTGACAATGACCGGTGTCTGTGCATTGTCACATGTGACTTCAATGCCTCCTCCGGCAATAATGGTGCCGTCGTCAACATCATAGAAGTAGCCTTGCGGATCATAATCGAGGTAGTCGGGAATACCGTCACCGTCATGATCACCGGTCTCATCGGCATCAGGAATGCCGTCACCGTCACTGTCGGTATCAAGATAGTTGGGAATGCCGTCGTGGTCAGCATCAATGCGTTGTGTCGGAATACCGGTAGTGTCGTCACGTCCGTCATGGTTTGCATCGATTACCGTACTCGGCGGTGTGACCGTCATGCCCGTGTCGGGATCAACGTACGGCGGTGCTTCCACGCTGTCGGCAATGCCGTCACTGTCACTGTCGTTATCATAGCCGAAATCGGCATCTAAGAAGTTTGTCGCCGGCGGTAACATCACGGACATCGGAACATTCATGGTAGTGCTGGCCCAGTTACCCGATGGTAGGGTGGCTTCGTTGACCTGAACCACATAACTGCCTTGCGGAATATTTTCAAAGAGATAGTTGCCGTTCGTGTCGGTAGTTGCGGTAGCAACGGTGGTGCCGAACGGATCGAGTAAGAGGACTTCAACCCCGCTAAAACGCGTTTCGGCAACATCGATTATGCCGTCGCCGTTGGCATCATGCCAGATTGTATCTCCGATGGAGCTAAGAGCGTAGATACCCATATCTAATGTGGTGTCATGAGCACCTGCATCAATGGAGGTGAGCGGTGTGGTGAGTGTCTGTGCATCAACATCACTGTCACGTGCATCGTCACCGCTGTTGCTCGGTGAGAGTGTGTAGCCTGAAGGCAGGCTAAATTGAACAGCATAGGTTCCGGGGTAGAGGTTGTCAAACTCGTAGTGACCGGTACTGTCGGTAACAGTGGTAGCGATGACGGTTCCGCTGTCATCGAGCAGTGTTGCCGTCACATTGGCAACACCACTCTCATTACTGTCTTGAATACCGTCGCCGTTGCTGTCGTTCCATACGAAATCACCGATACTTGTCGATGGCAGATAGATACCCATATCTATGGTCTCATCATGCTCACCGCCGTTAAGATGAATAAGGTGTGAGATACCTGTGGTAGTGTCAGCATCGCTGTCATTGGCATCGTTATTGAGCCCAATATCTTTAGGAGTGACTTCAAAATAGGTCGGCAGTGTTGTAAGATCAAATGCCACACGATACGCAGTCGGCTCTAA
>JALSLA010000031.1 GCA_026988515.1 Helicobacteraceae bacterium
ATACAACGGACGTAAGCCTCCCCTTCTTTGGCTTTCCAGTTAGCAAAACCATTATAGAAGTAGACAAACCATGCCACACTGCTGTTGGAATCAGATTCCAAAGACGACCAGTACGCCGATGAGACCGTATGTTTAAATATCGAACGAATCGCCGGATCGTTATGCTCATGATCTGTAATTCCAATCAATTCATCAACAGTAGGTGTACGCCAATCACTGTACCCTCCTAAAGTGAGTTCGGAACAGTAACGCTGCGCTTCTTCCCATGTAACATTTTCAATGCTTCCGTTATTCTCAACATAACGGTCCTGCCACTGCGCACCTGTCGTCAAATCGGTAACAATACCACTATTGTCACGTACATACTCATGTTGCTGTTTTAATGTATCGGCATGACCGGCATAAAGTCCTGTGACCAATACAGCCGTTAAAATAATAGTTTTCAAGTCTGTTTAATCTCGATTAGTTTTTTTTTGCATGTAACTTTATCCACTAATCGTTAACACTTTGTTAAAAACACACTGTATCTTAGAACATAACTATTTCTTATTCTTATTGGTACTCTGTTTTTTATAAATTATGTCTGTATACGATGCAATTTTATCACTTCGTCCATATTGTGGACTAAACATGATAAAATAATAGAGAAAATACTACCAAGGTGCTTCCGTGTTGCTACGCTTCAGCTTTTTCATCATCATAAGCATTCCTTTGTTGGCCGCAATGCACTTACAGCAGCAGTACTATTTTAAAACAGGCCCTATTTACAGTACCACGCTGTTCCCAAACATAAAAAAGAAATTCATACTATTCAATATCAATAATAATCGTACGCATTATCGCGTGAAAAGTACGCAGCTCATACGTCGCTTTAAAGAACACAACCTTACGCTTACCGCAGGCTCCGTACGCTATGTAAACTTTGTTAAAATGAGTCCCGTATCAACAGCGCGTTTAGAAGAGCAACTTGCAATGCGCTATCGTACTGTTTTTAAAAATTTACATGTAAAAAAAGTTTCTGTCACACCACGAAGCTATCTTTCAAAACTCCCGCAAGAGTATACGCTGCTTTTTTCTGAAAAAAACATGTACCGGTCTGAAGGAGTATTTAGTATTAAAACCGCCGATAAAAAACGCCTCTTCTTTAACTACCGCATTGATGCTACCCTTGAGGTATACATGCCACGGCATCCTCTCAAACGCGGCGACCCTCTCACTCCGATGAATACGATCAAAAAACGCATTGTTCTTCAGAAGCTTCGCGCACTGCCAATAGTAGAGACAGGTGTAAAAAAGTACCGACTCAAACGCAGTATGAAACCCAATCGCATTATTACCCGACGTGATATTGAGTTGTACCCTATTGTTAAAAGAGGATCGAGTGTCCTTGTTGAACTCAAAAGCGGCTCCGTTGTGTTACAATTCAGTGCCATAGCCTCGCAAGACGGCGCTAAAAATGATATTATTACAATTCAAAAAAAAGATGGACGTCGGATCAAGGCACGGGTTATCGCTGCCGGACGTGTGGAGATGGAATGAAAATAGTCGTTGCAATCAGTGGTGCCAGCGGTGCAGAGTTGGGCCTCAAGGTACTGCATGCCCTACCCCGCCACTTTGAAAAACATCTTGTCATCTCCGAGCATGCTGGCGTGGTATTGCAACACGAAGAGCATGTCACCTGTTATGACAATAGTGCGATCGGTGCCAGTATTGCTTCGGGTTCTTTTGGATGTGATGCCATGATTATTGTACCCTGCAGCATGAATACTTTGGCAAAAATCAGCTGCGGTATTGCTGACAATCTGATTACCCGAGCCGCGGCGGTCATGCTTAAAGAGCGAAAGACTCTCTTGATCGCACCGCGCGAGATGCCTTTCTCTGCCATCGCGCTGGAAAATATGCATAAACTCGCCGCGTTGGGCGTTATTATTGCGCCGCCGGTACTGGCATACTACTCACAGCAACGCACACTAGAAGCAATGGAGCACTTTATGATTGGAAAATGGTTTGATCTTTTAGGTATAGACAATACCCTCTATAAACGGTGGCATTCCCATGATTAAGCGCGCACTCTATCCCGGAACCTTTGATCCGATCACAAACGGACACTTTGATATTATTCAGCGTGCCACCACACTTTTCGACGAACTTATTGTTGCCGTCGCCGCATCTCATGAAAAAAAACCGATGTTTACTCTTGATGAACGGATTCTCATGGCCAAAAAGGCGACCCAACAACTCCATAATGTCTCCGTAGTCGGCTTTGACAATTTAACCATTGATCTCTCCCATACCCTCAACACCACCATTCTTATTCGCGGTCTGCGCGCCGTCAGTGATTTTGAGTACGAATTGCAATTGGGATACCTCAACCGCTCATTAGACGATGCCATAGAGACGGTCTACTTAATGCCCAATTTACAGCACGCCTTTATTAGTTCTTCCATTGTGCGCAACTTGCTTAAATTTAATGGAAAAACTGATCATCTGCTCCCCAAAGAGGTACAAGAGATTATTGGAGGAATGAACGCATGTACGTTGCATTAGAAGGGATCGATACCGCAGGAAAAAGTACGCAAGTTGCTCTGCTTCGCCATGCTTTTTCTGATGCCGTCATTACAAAAGAACCCGGTGGAACATCACTGGGGGTCAAAATACGCGATATCGTCTTGCATCATGAACTGCACAGCTCCAAAGCCGAATTTCTGCTCTTTTTAGCCGACAGAGCCGAACACACAACGCAGATTATTAAACCCAATAAAGAGAAACTCATTATTTCCGATCGCAGTGTTGTCTCGGGTATTGCCTATGCTTTGGTAAAAGGCGACATCTCTGCAACCGCACTGCTGCATATGAACCGTTTTGCAACCGACGGTATCTATCCGCAAACAGTTTTTTTGCTTCAACTGACTCAAGACGAGCTGGAGTATCGCCTCTCTCAAAAAAAACTTGACGGTATTGAATCCCGCGGTATCTCCTATCTCCTAAGCATTCAAGACGCTCTCATACAAGCAGCTCAAATGCTGGAAATTGAACTTATTACCATCAATGCTTCAGAGCCTGTTGATACTATCAGCCGCTCAATTATAACTCATATTAAGGAACATCAATGATTCGCTCACTCCGTGGCATGAACGATATTTTAGAAGAAGAGCAGTACCGCCGTTTTAACCACTTTCACAACGTTGCTTGTCACGTAGCAATGCGCTACGGCTTCCACTACATAGAGACGCCGCTTCTTGAAGAGACCGCACTGTTTAAACGTTCCGTCGGTGAATCAAGCGACATTGTCGGCAAAGAGATGTATCAGTTTACCGACAAAGGCGGTAATGACATCTGCTTGAGACCCGAAGGTACTGCCGGAGTCGTTCGTGCTTTTATCCAACATAAATATGATAAAAAAGGAGGCATACACCGTTTCTTTTACCATGGGCCGATGTTTCGCTATGAACGACCGCAAAAGGGACGTCTGCGCGAATTTCATCAGTTCGGCGTTGAGAGTTTCGGTCTTGCTTCGGTATATGAAGATGCTTCACTCATTATGATGGTCAGTGATATCTTCAATGCCTTAGGAATCGGTTATACCTTGCAACTCAACTCCTTGGGGTGCCACGAATGCATGCCACCGTACCGAGAGAAACTCATTGCCTTTATAGAACAACACGCCGATACCATCTGTGGGGATTGCCAACGCAGGAAAGCAACCAATCCTATTCGAGTACTCGACTGTAAAAACAGCGCCTGTCAGGCTATTTATGCCCATGCGCCAAAACTGATGGATCACCTGTGCACCTCTTGTAACACCGATTTCACCACCCTCACCCTGCTGTTAGACAAAGAACATATTGCCTATACCATTGACACCCATCTGGTGCGCGGTCTTGACTACTACTCCAAAACGGCATTTGAATTTATCAGCAATGATATCGGAGCACAAAGCGCTATTGCCGGTGGCGGACGTTACGATCGTCTCATTGAGTTTTTAGACGGCAAACCTACTCCCGCCGTCGGTTTTGCCATTGGCGTCGAACGTCTCTTGGAGCTCATCAAGCTTCCCCAGCAAGAGCGTGAGGGTTACTATTTCGGAGCTATGGATCATGAAGCACTACCGCTTCTGCTCCAACTGGGACAGCGAAAACGCCGCAGTGAAAAAACAATTATTGAATACAGTGCCAAAAGCCTTAAAGCGCATCTGAAAAATGCCGATAGAGTCTATGCAAGATACTGCGTGGTCATCGGAGCGAACGAACTCAAAGAAAATACTCTCTGGGTCAAAGATCTTGTTAACAAAAAGGAGCAACATATTCCTGTTGACTCCTTTTAATCTGTCAAGGAACTGTTAAATGCTACAAGAGGTTACTGCTTTTGCCAAAGAGTCTGTTGAGTTTATTCTCATTGCTACGGCTGTTTTTATTGTCATGCTGTTTGTCTATGACAAGTATGTTCAGCGTCGTCATTCGCTACTCATAAACTATCCGATTATAGGACGATTTCGTTATTTTTTTGAGGCCTTACGTGAGCCGATGCGCCAATATTTCGCTGAAGAGACCTTTTACGATTCTCGTGACAAAGTCGATTGGGTGTACAAAGCATCCAAAGATCTGCCCAACTACAAATCTTTTTCGGTAGCACAGCCTTTTTCAGGATCTCGTTTTATTCTGAAACACTCTGCTCATGTACTTAACGATGATGAGGTCTCCAACGATATGAGCGTTGTGTTCGGAAAAGACCGCGACATTCCTTTTGTATCACATACCCCCATTATTCGTTCGGCTATGAGTGACGGCGCGCTCAGTCCCGAAGCCGTACGTGCATTCTCTTTGGGTGCCAATAAATCAGGACTCACAGTCAATACCGGAGAAGGCGGCCTCACTACCAATCATCTCTACACACACCTGCCCGATCTTAAGCACAGTGAATACCTTGAGGTTGTGAAAAGTACGCCACTCGCAGAGCTGGTATTTAAACTCTCTGCTTTTTTCTTTAATCGTGCGGTTGCCATTAACATGTACCGCAAAATATTATTGAATAAAAAAACGGAAAACACCTATATATATGCTCCGGACTCTCATGTTCTCTTCCGTGTAAATTGGAGCGCACCGCTTAAAGCTTTTCCCAAAGAGGTGCCTACAGATATTCCCAACATGATTTTTCAGATGAGTTCGGGGCTCTACGGTGTGCGTGACGACCAAGGAAATTTTGATCCGCTTCGTTATGAAAAGGTGATGCGCTTTTGTCGCATGACCGAAATTAAAATTGCTCAAGGTGCCAAACAGACCGGCGGTAAACTTGCCGCTGCTAAAGTTACTGCCGACATTGCCTACTACCGCGGTGTTCCCGAAGGAGAAGATGTCTTTTCACCTAACCGTTTTCCTTATGCTGATACCACAGAACATCTTCTGGAGTTTGTAGAACGCCTCCAAAATATCTCTAAAAAACCGGTCGGCATTAAAATTGTCATCTCTGATGCCCAAAGTGTCGACAAACTTGCCGAAGCGATCGCCAAGCGCAAATCCGAAGGCAAGCCCATTATTGATTTTATCTCCGTTGACAGCGGTGACGGCGGCAGTGCAACCGCACCGCTGGAACTTATGGAGTCTGTCGGTCTCAATACCACCAACTCTCTTTATGTTCTTGATACGACACTGCGAAAATATCAACTCCGTGACGACATAAGAATTATTGCCAGCGGTAAAATCTTAACACCCGATGATGCTATAATTACTTTAGCAATGGGTGCTGATGCCGTTGGTATCGCCAGAGGCTTTATGATGAGCGGTGGCTGCATTCGTGCACGGATGTGTTCAGGCTTCGGATCTCATAAATGCCCAGTAGGCATGGCAACACAAGATGCCAAAAAGCGTGCATCGTACCTGGTCGTAAAACAGGCAGGATCTATCGCCAACTATCATCACAATCTCATAAAAGGAATGAAAGTAATTCTTGCCGTTATGGGCATTAAGCATGTTCAGGAGTTGAATAAAAAACAGCTGACATTTAAAAATAAAACCGGTGAAATATTTTTCGATATTGATACATACTTTCACCATAAACTTCATATATAAGTGAACAGATGTACGGCGTAGAAATATGGGGTGATGAGAACTTTGTTATTGACAACGAAACCGTCAAAGTGAACCACCTGAGTGCTCCTACCCTGTTGGAAATAACCCAAAAAATTCGCAGCGGAGGCATTCGCGGTCCGTTACTGCTGCGCTTCCCGCATCTTATTCAAAAACAGATTGATTCACTTTACAGTAATTTTCATCGTGCTATTGCAGAAAATCATTACCAAGGATCGTTTCACGCAGTCTTTCCCTTGAAAGTCAACCAATTTCCCAACGTTATTGACAATATTATTGCCTACGGTACTCCTTACGGTTACGGTCTTGAGGCCGGTTCCAAAGCTGAACTTATTCTTGCCATGTGCCAAACGCCGATCGGCTCACCCATCACTGTCAACGGTTTTAAAGATACCGAGATGATCACCATGGGGTTTATCGCCGCGCAAATGGGTCACAACATTACATTGATTATTGAAGGCATTAACGAACTTGAGTCTATTATTGAAGTGCAATCTACATGTAAATTGGCTACTCCCTCCATTGGTATTCGCCTGCGCTTGCACAGCAGTGGCAGTGGTACTTGGGCTAAAAGCGGCGGTATGCGTTCCAAATTCGGATTAACAACAACCGAAATTCTTGAAGCCATGCAGCTGCTCAAAACAAACAATCTTCTTGAGAATTTTACAATGATCCATTTTCATATCGGATCACAGATGGAAGAGATTTCGCCCCTGAAAAAAGCACTGCGTGAAGCGGGAAATATTTATGCCGAGCTTAAAATGATGGGTGCCGAAAAGCTCACCAACATCAATATCGGCGGCGGTCTGGCCGTTGAGTACTCCCAAAGTAAAAAAGAGCGCAAAAACTACTCGTTAAACGAGTTTGCCAACGATGTTATTTTTTCACTACGAGAAATAATGAATTCCAAAGGGGTGAAGCACCCCAATGTCTATACCGAATCGGGTCGCTTCATTGTGGCCTCTCATGCAACACTTATTACTCCGGTTCTTGAACTCTTTTCTCATGACTATCAAGAGCATTCACTGCGATTTAAAGAGAAAAATCCGCCGCTTATCGATGAACTTCGCGATCTGAATCGGCTTTTAAATGCCAAAAACTGCATTGAATTCATGCACGATGCTCTGGACCATCAAGAGTCACTCTTAACCCTGTTCGATCTGGGTTATATTGATCTGGAAGATCGCTCCAATTCAGAAATTCTGGTTCATCTTATTATTAAAAAATCACTCTATCTGATGGCGTCAAATCCGACAAATGAGAGCATTCGTCTTGAAGAACGGTTTGTCGAACATTTTTTGATTAACGGCTCGATTTTTCAAAGTCTTCCTGACTATTGGGGACTTCACCAGAAATTTCCGGTCATGCCGTTACACAAACTCCACATTAAACCCATCCGTGCCGCCAATCTGTGGGATATCACCTGTGACAGTGACGGAGAAATTACCTTTGACTCCAAAGCACCGTTATATCTGCACGACATTGACTTGGACAATGAAGAGTATTTTTTGGCATTTTTCAATGTTGGCGCCTATCAGGAAACCTTGGGAATGCATCATAATCTTTTTGACAAACCGACCGAATGCAGTGTTATCGTTACTGAAAACGGGTACCGTTTAGAAAAACTACATGAATCTCCCCATATTATTGAAATTTTAGAATCCATTCAATACAATACCCGTTCAATGATAGAAACACTTAAAAACAATCTTCAAAAAAGTGATTTTAGCGATGCCAAGGAAAAAAGTGATACACTTTTAAAACTAGAACACTATTTACACCAGAACGGTTATCTGCGTACCACAAAATAAGGAACAATAAGTTGGGGCTTTTTAGTGAAATAAAAGAAGATTTTAGCAACGTCTATCAAAATGATCCCGCCATTCAATCACGTACCGATTTTCTTTTTAACTATCCGGGAGTATGGGCCGTTGTCTGGTACCGCATCGCACATCGTCTCTATCGTAGAGGCTTCAAACGGCTTTCTCGTATGATGATGGGAGTTAATATGTTCTTGACCAATATTGACATTCATCCCGCAGCTCGCATTGGACGGCGTGTTTTTATTGACCATGGCTTTGGTGTCGTTATTGGAGAGACAACCATCATAGAAGAAGATGTCGTCATCTACCAAGGTGTCACCTTGGGCGGAGTCAGCCTTGATGTCGGCAAACGCCACCCTACTATTCGTAACGGTGCCGTCATTGGCGCGGGTGCCAAAGTTTTAGGTAACATTACCATAGGTTCGTATGCCAAAGTCGGTGCCAATTCGGTTGTTGTCCGCGATGTCTCCGAGTGTTCAACGGCTATCGGTATTCCCGCGCATGTCATTGAAAAAGGCCGCGACAAAGACCAGTTCAGTCACAACAAACTTCCCGATATTAACAAGGAACTTTTTGAGTACCTTATTAAACGTGTTGCCGTCTTGGAACATGCCGTTATGAAAAACAATAAAGAGATTATTGACGAAGATATTAAGCTTGATCATATTTATGAATCATTTCTTAAAGCGATGAAAAATTAACGTGATTGCCAAACTTCTCTTTTTTTCAGCCTTAACCGTCATTACGGTCCTGGCATTTCTTCCCAATTACAATGCCCTTCCTGATGTTGTATCGTTTAGCGATGTACTCAATCATTTTCTCGCTTTTTTAGTACTCACTTTTCTATTTAAATTTGCCTACCCTGCCTTAAAAAATATTTTACATGTAATTTTATTGACTCTGTATGCCGTCTTTATAGAAATCGTTCAATATTTCCTTCCGACCCGCTATGCCGATCCCGTAGATATTCTTTTTGATATGTTCGGAATCGCCCTTGCCTATGCTATAATTTCGAAAAAATTTAAGAGGTAATTATGCTAACGAATCGTGTCAATACTCTCTCCGAGTCTATCACTATGGCAATCACCGCATTAGCCCAAGAACTCAAAGCAGAGGGAAAAGACATTCTTAGCTTCTCTGCCGGTGAGCCGGATTTCGATACCCCACAGGTCATTAAAGATGCAGCCATTAAAGCCATTGAAGAGGGGTTTACCAAATATACCGCCGTTGACGGTATTGTTGAAGTGCGTCAGGCTATTGCCGACAAACTCAAACGTGACAATAATCTTGAGTATCGTCTCGATCAGATTATTACCAATAATGGAGCCAAGCACTCCCTTTTTAACCTTTTCTCCGCAACCATCGACCATGGTGACGAAGTCATTATTCCCGCACCCTATTGGGTTACCTACCCGGAATTGGTCAAATACTGTGGCGGCAATGTCGTTGAAATTCACACAGATGACACCAGCGGTTTTAAAATTACTCCACAGCAACTCCGCAACGCCATAACACCACGCACCAAGATGCTTGTCCTAACAACTCCCTCCAATCCTACGGGTGCCGTCTATACCAAAGAGGAGCTCTTGGCTCTGGGCGATGTACTCAAAGGTACCGATATTATAATTGCCAGTGACGAGATGTATGAAAAACTAACCTACAACGGCGTGTTCACCTCGGTTGCATCCGTCAGTGACGATATGTTTGAACGTACCGTTACCATTAACGGCCTGAGCAAATCCGTAGCCATGACAGGATGGCGATTCGGCTATATGGCAGCAGCCAATACCACACTGATCAAAGCTACCAAAAAACTGCAGAGTCAAAGCACTTCCAATATCTCCAGCATCACACAAAAAGCCTCTATTGCCGGTCTTGACGGTAGTGCCGATGCCGACATTACCCTGATGAAAGAAGCATTTATTGCACGTCGTAATGAAGCAGCCAAACTTTTTAATGCCATTGACGGACTCTCTGTCGTCGTGCCCGATGGTGCATTCTATCTTTTTGTCAATATTAAAGAGGTGAGCAACGACTCCATGGAGTTCTCCAAAGCACTGCTTGCGCAAGAAAACGTTGCCGTTGTACCAGGGGTTGCTTTTGGAAGTGAGGGGTATTTTCGATTCAGCTTCGCCACGGACATTGAGAGTATTCACCAAGGCATCAAGCGCATTGAGCGCTTTGTCAACAGCAGGGTCTAAACACCCTACTGTAATGCTTGCAATGCGGCAATAACATCATCAAGATTTTTTAGCGGAATATGTACTTTCCACTCAGGGTTTTCAGCATCTCCGGCTAGCGAGATACCGATACTCGCCACCGTTGCACTGTCACTGCCGTAAGGCTCTTCAATCTTTGCAACGGAGATCACACCGTTTTTAGTTCCTTCTAAAGAGATGACTGTCTGATTGCTTACTGTTTCGCTCATCACGATTCCTTATCTATTTTTTTAGTAGTCTACCCAATTTCCCTTGAAGTTTCAACCACTGCTTGTGATCCATAAATGGAAAACCGGCAAATGTTTTACCCGACTCCTCTATAGTTTTTGTCACACCGGTACGTGCAGCCAGTGTTGTAAATGGCGCAATTTTCAAATGCCCTGCCGTGGCGCTTTGTCCACCCATCACAACATTGCGTCCCAGTTCTGTTGAGCCCGCAAGCCCTACTTGTGCCGCTAAAAGCGAGTATTCGCCGATACTACAGTTGTGCGCCACTTGAATAAGATTATCGAGTTTGGCGCCTTTTTGAATGCGGGTACTTCCAAAAACAGCGCGATCAATAGCGCAGTTACTACCAATCTCTACCTCATCTTCAATGGCAACATTACCGTTTTGATAGATTTTCACATGCTCTCCCGATGCTGTATGGGCAAACCCAAAACCGTCACATCCAATGGTCGTATTAGCATGAATAATACAGTGATTTCCAATCTGGCAATCTCTGTATACAACAACATTGGGATGCAGTATCGTATGATCTCCAATCGTAACGTCTGCACCAATATAAGAGCCGGAAAGAATTGTACACTCCCGACCAATTCTCACACCCGGAGCAAGAAATACATGTTCACCAATAACACTACCCTCACCTATTTCAGCTACGCCGCCGCTGCTTTCAAGTGGTGTTTTTGTAAAGTATCGTGACGCTTTTGCCATGTAAAGATAGGGGTTAGACTCCACTACAAGCGTTTTACATCCGCGAGGTACCTTGTCAACAAAGGCTTCTGTAACAATAACCGCACCGGCTTGTGTTTGTTGCAGATCTGGCAAATGCTTGGCATCGACAATAAAACTCAGTTCACTTGCCGTAGCATCGTTTAATGTGTTGATTGCCGTTATCGGTATAGACTCTGCATCATACGCAATATCGATATGTCGGGCTAAAACGTCGAGCGCTATCATCGTTCAAGTGCTACCGATCCGCTACGCACAATCTCTTTGGGGTGGTAACGCTTTACCAGATTGAGAAAATTACTCACCCGCTTAGGCTCATCGGCAATCATCACAATAATGGTCTCTTCCCCAACATTGACAATACCGCCGTTATAAGCTGAAGCAAGAGCGCTAATGTCGCTGGGTGATTCGCTGGAAGGAAATTTCACAAGCGCCATCTCTTTTTCCACAAGATCGGCATGCTCATATACTTTCAAGACCGGAATCAGTTTATGAAGTTGTTTCACGATCTGTTCACTGACACGAACAGAACCTGATGTGACTATGGTTAAGCGTGAATACTTTGAATCCGGCACCGGTGCTACGGTCAGTGATTCAATATTATACCCGCGACCGGAAAAAAGATCGGTAACGCGTGAAAGAACACTGGCTTCATTAATTACAATTACCGAAATTACACGTCTTGCATCTGCCATTACTTCTCCTTACTTGCTAGCATCATATTGAACAGTGAACCGCCTGAAGGCACCATCGGCATAACATTCTCCAAACGTGCTACTGACACATTGATGAGCGCAACAACATTTTTCTCGACCGCATCTTTAAGCGCCGCATCAAACTCCGCTTTCGTTGTTACCTCATACCCGACACCCCCAAAACTTTCTACCAACATGGTAAAGTTGGGTTGACCTGCCGAAAGATCCGTTGAAGAGTGGCGTTTGTCATAAAAAAGCGTCTGCCATTGCCGTACCATACCGAGGTACTGATTGTTTAAAATGACATTAATAACCGGTAATTTATTTTCCACAGCTGTCATTAGCTCTTGAATATTCATTAGGATTGAGCCGTCACCGGTAATGTTAATGCTCACACGATCCCTATCGGCACGTTTCACACCCATAGCAGCGGGAAAACCAAAGCCCATTGTACCCAAACCGCCAGAGCTTATAAATTGACGTGCTCGCGTAAATGGGTAGAACTG
The DNA here is from genome assembly GCA_026988515.1 of Helicobacteraceae bacterium. Classification (GTDB taxonomy): domain Bacteria; phylum Campylobacterota; class Campylobacteria; order Campylobacterales; family Sulfurimonadaceae; genus QNZR01. The sequence goes on from JALSLA010000031.1 coordinate 12,281, forward strand.
TGCCGCCCACATCTGATGCTGTCCGACATCGGTAGAGATATTGGCTTGATCACCAAGAAGCTCTCCGATACGTTCAACAACCCATTGCGGCTTAATGACATCATCCTCTTCCTGATAACTCAACGGATGCAGTTTCTCAAAATTGGCAATTGTCTCCAACCACGATTCGTAACGTGACTTATTGACTTTATCGGCAATAAGCTCCATCATAGCAATAACAACACCTTTGACATCACCGACAATAGGATAGTGCGCATTGACCAACTTTGAAATACTTGCCGGATCAATGTCAACATGAATTATGTCGGCGTTTTTTGCAAATTCGGAAAGTTTTCCCGTGACACGATCGTCAAAACGCGCCCCCAGTGCGATCACCAGATCGGTCTCGCTCATCGCCATGTTGGCAGCATACGAACCGTGCATTCCCAGCATGGAAATCAGCAGTTCGTCATCGTAACGCAATGTTCCGCGCGCCATAAAAGTTTCCACCGCAGGAATACCCGTCATGGCAACAAACTGACGAACCTCTTCAGAAGCATTCGAGTTAATAATACCGCCGCCAAGATAGAAGAGCGGTCGTTTGGCATTTACAATAGCATCCACAGCTTTTCGGATTTGACGAGAATTGCCTTTTACTGTCGGTTTATAGGTCTCTAACTCAACCGGCTTTGAGTAATCAAACTCGGCTATTTGCGCGGTAACATCTTTGGGAATATCTATATGTATCGGTCCCGGCCGGCCGGAAGCGGCAATATAAAATGCCTCTTTTAAAATACGCGGTAACTCGCTTGCATCGGTTACCAGATAGTTGTGCTTAGTACATGATCGGCTGATACCCACCGCATCGATCTCTTGAAACGCATCGGTGCCAATAAGGCTCATCGGCACCTGTCCGCTAATGACGACTAAAGGAATGGAGTCCATATAGGCATCTGCCAGTCCGGTAACGGCATTGGTAAATCCCGGTCCGGAAGTAATCATGGCAACACCGACTTTACCGCTTGCTTTGGCATACCCTTCGGCCGCATGCACAGACGCCTGCTCATGACGCGTCAGAATATGTTCAAAACCGTCTTGTTTATAAATTTCATCATAAACATTCATTATGGCACCGCCGGGATACCCGAAAACCGTATCGACACCCTCGGCAATTAATGCCTCTATAACCATCTGTGCACCGCTCATCTGCATGGCGCTCTCCTTCAACATAATACATGGATATTAAAAATGGCTCATTATATAAAAAAGTAGCTATATTTTATGTTAAAAACTCCACTGAGAGTGCTTTTAAAGATTGGATTTATGTCGATTGCGTACTATTGCTCGGTACTCTTTTCAGCCATGCCTCTTTCCAAAAAAGGAAACAGGCTCTGTCACACACTTCCCCAAAACTGCGTTCGCCGCCGCAATAAGCATTTTCTATAAGTACGGTATTGCTGATTTTTTGTATTTTATTATTGGTTTCGTTTAAGAAGGTATCGACCCGTTTAAAAACCACTACCTCTTTGCCGCAATACGGCCACATCTCTTTTGTAAAAGCACATCCTTGTAACTTTCCGTCATCATCAAGTGTTTGGCGTATTTCATCTTCAGATTTCACTTGAACACGCTCACCGACTTGTAGACCTAGCGTTGTCACCTCTTTGGGCAGCGTTGTTTTTTCTTGAGAGACCGACTCTTTCTCTTTCATGAATTTACGGATATTACCGTAGCTCTCTTTCGCTTTACGAGCTAAATCTTTTACCTCCAGCCAGATCATTTCTGCCGTAGTTTTTACCGGTAGTTCCATCTTCTGTTCGTCAACCTGACAAACAATCTCTTCATCTTTTTTCATGGGAATGCTCCTTGATGTCAATAGCTACCGCTACATTACTCTCAAGGATTGTACACTGTTTGCTATTATTTTTCAATTAACTCAAAAAAAAACAGTTTTACATTTACATGTATTTTTTAAGGCGTTGCAATATTCATGACAACCGATGAACTGCTCCATTGCGATAACGATCCTTTGGGGAGGTTTTCTATATCCAAAGTCGATGCTGCTTGTTCACGCCACTGCAGATAAAATGATTCAATCATATCATCCAGACCAAAAAGCCTGACGTAATTTCGAATGCCCTCTTCAATGCTGTGTACGGGGGCGGACTCTTTGAAAAGCCGTTCTAGCTGTTTCAGATAACATTGCTGAAACAGTGTTGCAATAGCCTCTTTTTTGGCATCAATCGTCATGTATGTTTCCAGCGCATTTTGCACACCTAAAGCATCGCCTTTGGAGGCATGTTTTAGCGCAACATCCACCTGTTGGCTCCATTGACTTTCAAGCGCTGTTCCCTCGGCCGTATCATAAAGCAAAGGAAAACTGCTCATGTAGGCAAAGGCATTAGAGAGGTGATTGTTTTCAATGGCATCATAAAAGAGTCGGTATGCTTTAATGGACTCAATCATCTCTTTGGCCTCTTCATGATAATCCGGAAAATCCGAAAGAATGTCACATAATTGTTGCGCCTTCTGATATTCACGATTATTAAATTTTTCATGCGCCTTAATATAGAGTGAGTCTGCATAATTCATAATGCTGTCATACTCTGAAAACTCTTTTAAAAACGGATGGATTTTAAGTACTTCAAATATTTTCTTAAACTCTTTCGTTGCCGTAAGTTTCTTGAAATAGAGATACATTTTTTGTTCTGAAAAAAGTTGTTGCATGGCCGGCGCTTTATCTGAAATACCCCGAAACGGCGCTAAGACTTGGCGTGCCCGTTCCTCTCCACCTTTTTGTAATATTAGTTTTTGCGCTTCTAAAAAGCACTTTTTCCAGTGAAGCTCAAGCTGTTGAAATATTTTTGACTCTTTAAATTCCGGATATTGATGCGCCATGGAATAGGCCAATGGGTACTTTTTATTATGGATATGTGCTTTGAACTGTTCAAATTTTTCAAAATTTGCCAAAAAAACGGTAATGTAGCTCTTTTTCTTCGGTATCTCGGCAAAGGGGGCAAACAGCGCTTGCGTATTTTTTCGATCCCCTTTCTCCATAAATATTTTTGCCTGCATCACCGTTTTTTCCCAAATAGACTCGACACTCAGGTAACTTTTGGAATGTGCCATTATTGGATTGTTTTCTACCATCTCATACAACTCTTTATAGGCAAGATTACGAACCAATGTCTGCAACTGTGTTTCATCGCCAAAAAGCGAATAGAGTGTCACATTGCCCTCGGAAGTTCCTACTGCCAAATGGTATTGTCGGTTCACAAACCCTAATGAGGTAATGCGTTCACTGAGTTTCATATAGCGTTGTTTCAACTGCTCGTATGACTCCAGGTCATACAAAGAGATATACCCCAGTTTCGTACCGACAAAAAGAAATCGTTTGTCATCACTGAGTGTCAATGCCGTAATATCGTCACTCATTTTCGGCAGTCGTGCCACAATAGTTCCGTGCACAATATCCCAGACAATGAGTTTGCCCTCTTTGTCGGTAGAAAGCAGTCGCATCCGAGGTAAAAATATAATGTTCATCACCGCTGTACTGTGACCGCGAAGTTTGAGCGGGGGCTTCATGGTCGCCAAATTTTGCACGTGAATCGTTCGGTCATAGCTTCCTGTAGCAACAAACTGTCCGCTGTCGCTAAAGCTAACGACGGTGACGTAGTCCGAATGGGGAGGAAGTGTAAAAGCAAGACGTGCGGTTTTTAACGCCCATACAAAGGTCTTACCGTCTTGACCGCCGGTTGCCATATAGCGGGCATTTGGTTCAATAGCCAAACTTTCAATGTCACCATGATGACGCTCTACACTGTAAAGCAGTGCTTTTTTAGCAACCGAAAAAAGTGCCGCTTTGGCTGAAGACGGCAGCGTCGTAGCAAGAAAAGTTCCTTGCGCCGTAATATCGACAAAATTTCCCGTATCTCTTTGATGGGCAATATTACTCTTAAAGCCGCCGACAAGGCTGTACTCTTTCGTACTGTATAGACGCAGTGTCGTATTGCTGTCTATGAGCGCTAAATACCCATTGTCCAAAGTTTTGATCAGTAAGACAGGATTTTTAATATTAAACGTGCTTACTACCTCCATGCCGTTACATCATCTCCGTATTAATATATGCTTCGCGATGCAGTAGCTCACGAATCTCTTTTTGATGCTCTTTTCCTTTGGTTTCCAAATGAATCGTGACATGGGCATCACCGTAGTCTAAATCGGTTGAGGTACGTTCATAAGCAATATGAACAATATTTGCACCCAGTTCATTTAACAGCTCGGTCAGGTGCATCAGTGAACCCGGTTTGTCGACCAAAGTCACCATTAGCTTCATTTTTCGATGGGACTTTACGAGACCTTTTTCAATAATAACCGACAACAGCGTCACATCGACATTACCGCCGCTCAATACTACGGCAACATTTTTACCTTCAAGTTGCGGCAGCTTATGGTGCAGCAATGCCGCCACGCCAACCGCACCGGCTCCCTCAACAACAAGTTTTTGATTTTCAAGAAGAAACAGCATGGCACTGGCGATCTCTTCATCATCGACACAAATAACATCGTCAACATAAGAGAGCATATACTGCAGTGTAATATTTGACGTATCACGCACTGCAATTCCGTCAGCAATCGTACGTACCGACGTGCTGTCAACGGCACGCTTTAACTCAAAGGACTCTTTCAATGCCGGTGCCCCCGAAGCACTCACACCGATTACCTGAATATTGGGATTGACTGCTTTAACAGCCGTTGCAATACCACTGATGAGACCACCGCCGCCTACGGGAACAATAACGGCATCAAGCCCATCACTGCACGACTCCAAAATCTCTAAAGCAATCGTACCCTGACCGGCAATAACGACATCGTCTTCAAACGGGTGAATAAATGTCAGAGAGTGTGTTTGAGCATACTCTAAAGCATAGGCGTACGCCTCATCATAATTCGCTCCGTACAGAATAACGTCGGCACCGAAACGCTTCACGCCGTTGACTTTTGTCAATGGCGTTGATTCGGGCATAATAATAGTGGCATCTACGTTAAAATGCTGTGCCGAAAGTGCAACGCCTTGCGCATGATTGCCGGCACTGGCCGCAACAACGCCCCCTTCTCGCTCACGTGGACTCAATGAGGCTATTTTGTTGAATGCACCGCGAATTTTAAATGCTCCCGTTACCTGTAAATTCTCTTTTTTGAGATAGACCTCTGTCCCGCTGATTTTACTCAGTATGGGCGCATATGAAAACGGTGTTTTGACCACAACGTCTGTTATGTGTTTGGATGCGGTTTTAATTGTCTCTAATGTTACCAATATTTTCCCCTAAAACAGCGCGCGGTGTTCAACCATAGAGCAGTGGTTCTGAACGACTGTCATTCCGGCACTTTCGGCTTTTTTTGCCGCTAAATTATTGACAATACCCAGTTGCGCCCAAAAGACCTTGACATCACC
>JALSLA010000032.1 GCA_026988515.1 Helicobacteraceae bacterium
CATAGGTCAAAGATAAAATTTTCTTCAAACCCAGTGTTTTCGCCTCTTCAACACACATATTCACTAACTTGCTGCCGACCTGCCGACCGCGATAAGCGGCCTCTACAATAAGTGATCGGACTTCGGCAAGGGTGAGTGTATGGATGTGCAATGCAACAAAACCAATGAGCTGTTCGTCATCGAAAGCGAGCATATAAGAGCGAATATTGGTCGATATTTCATCATCACTGCGAATCAAAATAACACCGTCATCAATTTCGGGCTTCACAAGTCTCTGCATGGCGGCAATATCATTGAGATGTGCTTTTCTATAGTGTATCATGCGGTTGTTCCATCAATAAAGTCTCATAAATTATATGTAAAAGCTGTCCTATACCTTTTTTCTTGCTGTTAGATATCATCAAAGCATTCGGGTAAGCATTCTTGAGGCGATTGAGCTCTTTTTGGTTAAGCTTGTCTATTTTAGTAAAGACCTGCACAATATACTGATCTTCCCGACAGCTCTCTTGTAAAAAATCATCGACCGATGCATCAATCTCCAGATCCGGATGTCGGGCATCACGAAGATGAATAAAAAGTTTAATCTGGGAACGCTGAGCAATAAACTGTGTTAAATTTTTTTCCCACTCTTTTTTGATGGATTTCGATACCTTGGCATACCCGAATCCGGGTAAATCGACAAAAAAAGCTTCCTGTTTGCGGCTGTTTTCACGATTGAGTAACGTTACTTTAAAATAGTTAATAAGACGGGTTTTTCCCGGCGTACCCGAAACTTTTGCAAGTGATTTGCGTCCACTCAGAGTATTGAGCAATGAACTTTTTCCTACATTTGAGCGTGCCATAAATACGACCTCGTTATGCAGCGCATTTTCCGGAGAGAGTGCGACGTTGGGAGCAGAAGTTACAAACGTTGAATCGACGATCTCAATCATCTGAAGGCTCATCATTAATTTGAAACGTCATCGTCACCGGTTTATCGCTGTCCCCTTGTGCCGTTGCCGTCCCTTTTGTAAGGTTGACAATAATCGTATCACCTTGAATCGTATTATCACTACCAAGTTGCGTTAAGAACACATCGTTATAAAAATGATACTCTTTGATCAAGGGTAAAAAAACAGCTTTCTTGGCCCGTCCTTTGTACGCTTCCGCATTGTTGGCATGAATGGTAAATGTCACCTCGCCTTTAGCAATAAACTTGGTCGGTTTGCGCTTTTTATCGGTAAAAATTTCAACACTGTCGGCACGTAACTCATCCCTGCCTTTTAAAATAACAACATGCCCTTTAAAGAGTGTAACGCCTTTATTCTCATCACTTTCAAAAAGATCGGCAGAAATTTTCAGCTCTTCTGCATAAGAGACTATAAACAAGAAGAGCATGAATACAAAAATTCGCAACATGTTAATCTGCCTTGCTTAAATCATACAGCGCGCTCACTGTTTTTGCCCGAACAATATCGGCTTCAGTATGATACTCCAATGCATGCCCTTTAAAGCTTCCCTCACCGGTTTTGAGTTCAAACATACCCATAGTCGTAGCCATATGACGGTTTTCATCATACTGCGCTTCATTACTTCTAAACATAAAGTCCATTCCTTTTTGGTACACAATATTACCGCTTAAATAGAGAATGTTATCCTGATATACAGCCGCTTGTGCCGCTATATTCTGCTCATTGTGATCTACATGGCTTGTGTAGTTAATCGCATACACTTCATAGCGCTCAGCATACCGTTTTCCAAACTCCCCTTGCAGCATCATTTTTAAGCCTTCAGAACCAATATCATAAAGCTGAAAGTTCTTCAACTCCAACATTGCCGTATCGTTATTATCATAGGTTTCAATATCCATTGGCTTAAACAGAAAAAATATGGCAATGAGCAGCAGTGAAACCAGCAAAAAAAACGTATTAATAGTTACTGCCATAATGCTACAAAGTCACCTTCTTCATTGTTTTCTTTGAGAATATACTCAATCATCTCCCGCACAGCACCCGCACCTCCGGAACGATTCAGCGTGTGATGCACACACTCTTGAATGTAGATAGAGCCGTCTTTTGGCGTAAAAGAGAGACCGACACGCCGAAGCATTTTGTAATCATTTAAATCATCACCGATTGCGGCAATATGTTCCCACTGCAAATGAAGTTTGATTCGCAATGCCTCAAGCACGACATCTTTGTTTTTGACACCCTGAAAGAGATGTGCAATGCCTAATTCTTTAGCACGACGCGCTACAATATCGGAGTTTCTCCCCGTAATAATAGCAACATCGTGTCCCAGTTTTATCCAGCTTGCAATGGCTAGACCGTCTTTGACATGAAACGCTTTAATCTCATCGCCTTGGGCACTATAGATAATTTTACCGTCTGTTAAGCAGCCATCAACATCCAAGACTATGAGCTTAATCAAAGCACGCCTTTGGTGCTGGGAATGCCAGTGCGTTCATTTTTGGTAACGGCGCGTCGCAGTGCCACAGCCACAGATTTAAAAGCAGCCTCAATAATATGGTGGCGGTTTTTCCCCCGAACCATGACCACATGAGCCGTAATACCGGCATTGAGAACCAATGCTTTAAAAAACTCTTCAACCAATTCTACATCAAAATCACCGACCTTTCCGTCCAAAGCGATCTCATAATGCAAATAGGGCCGGTTGCTGACGTCCAGATCACAACTCACTGCTGCCTCATCCATCACCACAACCGCACTGCCGAAACGTTCAATGTTTTGAATGGGATAGATGACTTCATGAAGTGCCTGCCCAAGAACAATACCGACATCTTCAACACTGTGATGATCGTCGACGTGTGTATCGCCTTTACATGTAATCTCAAGATTTATAAGCGCATGTTTTGAAAAACTCTCCAGCATATGGTCAAAAAAACCTACGCCCGTAGCTATCGAGCTGTTTCCTTCTCCGTAAAGATCAAGCTGTAACGTAATCTCCGTCTCTTTAGTCTTGCGATATTTCTCTACCATCTCTTAATCCCTTACAATAAATGCGTGCTGAAAATAGCCCGATGCAATAAAATCACGTGCTTCATCTTCACTCTTAAAACCTTTGAGCCAGACGCGAAACAATCTTCTATTATTATACTCTGTATCTTTTATGATTGTGCTGTATCCCTGTGTATTATTATATTTTTCTTGTGTTGCCATCGCCCCTTCAATTCGCTCAAACGAAGCAATTTGAACATAATAGGAACTCATGGTTTTACGTCGCGGCCCCTGAAGCAGTTTTTGTGATGTCGGCATATAATGCGCATTTTTATCTTGAAATCCTAAAATTTCTACCGTTACCGGTGCCGTACCGGTTCCCAACATGCCAATACGTCGTGCCGCCTCTTTCGAAAGGTCAATAATGCGGCTCTCTACAAACGGCCCTCGGTCGTTAATGCGCACAACGACCGACTTGCCGTTATTGTTGTTCGTAGTGCGTACAATGGTATTCATAGGCAATGTTTTATGCGCCGCCGTCATGGAGTGCATATTGTAGGTCTCTCCGTTTGAGGTCTTTTTGCCGTGAAAATTAGGCCCGTACCAACTCGCGCGTCCTCGCATAATTTCACCGACTTCGACAACGGTAGGATAGTAGCGCTTGCCGTGAACTGTATATGGACGCATGGTCGCTTTGGTATGCTTTGAGTGTTTTTTTGAATACTCATACGGTGGCGGCGTATTGGAAGTTCGCGTACTACAGCCAAAAAAGAGCAGTGGCAGCAGCAACAGTAATGAATGGCGTATCATTTAATACGCAACCTCTCGCCAATTCGAACCATACTGCCGGTTTTGTTATTGACTCGCTTAAGCTGTTTCACCGATAGCTTATGCAACCGTGCAATAGAGATAAGCGTATCACCGTTTTTGACAACATAGGTCTTGTGCTGTGACGCTTTACGCGCTCTTTTTTTCTTGGCATCAATTGGAATAATAAGCTTTTGCTTCAAGGAGAGTCTATTGCTTGTCAAATTATTGAAATCTTTAATAATGCCGTAACGCACTCCGTACTTTTTACCGATTTTTGAGAGGTTGTCACCCCGAACCACCGTATGTACTTTATAGATCTGCTGCAGATCGGCAGGTTGGTATTTTTGGTTAAAATCAGCAAGTTTAATATAGGGAATATAAAGATCGTAACGCTCTTCATACGGAGGAATAAAGTCATATTTAAGATGTGAATTCAGTGCTTTAAGCTCGTCAACGGGCATGTCTATGAGTTTGGCAACACGACTAATACGCTCACCTTTGGGTACACTGACCACTGAAAGCGAGTAAGCGCTGGCACGATTTAGCAGATAGCGGTATTCGCTTTTGAGCAAAAAAAGTTCATTTGACGCCATCATGGAAAACGCTACAATTTTTCGAATATAGATACGGCTCTCCAAAGGCAGGTATTTTTTCTCGGGGTCAAGTAGCGTTTTTAAATCATCCGTCCCCGCTTTTTTAATGGCCGAGCTGACACGACCTTCACCACAGTTGTAGGCCAATGCCGCCAAATACCATTTTCCGAATCGTTTATGCAGATACGAAAGATATTTTGCCGCTGCTTTCGTCGACTTAATCAGATCCAGTCGCTCATCAACGTAATCATCAATATTTAGTCCTAAAAGTTTTCCGGTTTTAGGCATGAGCTGCCACAGACCCGCCGCTTTTTTATGAGACTCTGCTTTAAGGTAAAAATTGGACTCTGCCATAGCCAAATACAAGAACTCCGAGGGTATGTCGGCCTCCGTAAGAATATTTTTAATTGTGGGAATGAAAAGATAAGCATCCATCATGGAGTTAAAAAAGTGTCGATTGCGAGAGCGACTAATGTTTTTTTGCAATATTTGATTTAACACGCTATCGTTTAAAAACGTAGAGTCGATGTCAAACGACTCTACAATTTTAATATCGTTGTGATAGTTAGAGTCGTAAATCAGTGCCGCAAATAACGAATGAGAAACAAACAATACAGTAAAAAAAAGACCTTTAAGCATATGCTTCCTCAACGCTAAAATTTAAAGCTTTTATTTTAGCGAAAAAGTGTTAATAATGTAATTATAGATGCTAAAACTTAAAGAGTTTTACAGCATTTCGTGTGGTTAATGCTTCAATCTCCTTACATGACAACGCCAACAGTTCCGCCATTTTTTCAGCTATGAGCTTCGTATATGCCGGTTCATTACGCTCTCCGCGATGCGGATGCGGCGTGAGATAGGGACCGTCAGTCTCAATGAGCAGCCGATTCTGCGGAATTTTAGGCAGTACATTGATCAGTTTGCGTGCATTTTTAAACGTGACAACCCCGCCAATACCAAAGTAAAAGCCCTGATCTGCCAAAGAAAGGAGCTGCTCGTCAGCATTGTAACAGTGCAGCACTCCGCCCACCTCTGCGGCACCCTCCTCTTCTAAAATATTCTTTGCATCACTGCTTGCATCACGAATATGCACAATAAGCGGTTTGCCGTACTCCTTGGCAAGAGCAATTTGGGTGCGAAACAGTGTTTTTTGACGTACTTTTTCACGCTCTTTTACCTCACTGCTTCCTTCTAAGCGATAGTAGTCCAAACCGCACTCACCGACGGCAACACATTTGGGATGCTCAATATAGCGAAGCAGTGTGTCTGTGTCGTACGCTTCGAGATCATAAGGATGCACCCCTACGGCAAAATAAACCGCGTCATAATGCTCTACAATCTCCACCGCACGCGCAATTGTTTTCGGATCGGCTCCGGGAATAATAAATTGTTGTACACCCTCTTCTTTGGCACGCGACAGTACGGCATTTAAATCATCTCGGTAACGCGCGTCATCAAGGTGAATATGCGTATCAATTATCATCTTTTGTATCCTTTTTTAAACGTTCTTTGTTGACTTTGTAAATATTTCGTACCATGAATGCTATAAATACAAGTGCCGTAATTCCGGCTAATATTGCGTATATGTAAAGTGATTTTAGTGCAAACTGCACCGCCAGTACTAATGCAATTATGGCTATGACAAAGCACATGCCGCACTCTCCAACAGCTCTTTGGCAAAAAGCCGTGCCTCTTTCGAAACGGTATTGCCGCTAATCATTCTGGCAATCTCATCTTCTCGCTCATCCGGTTGCAGTTGCTTGACCCGACTCTGCTCATTCTCTTTGTAAACCAAAAAATGTTCTTCACCCATGGAGGTAAGTTGCGGCTGGTGCGAGATGACAAAAATCTGATACGTTTGACTCAGTTGCCGCAGTACTCTTGCTACACTCATCGACTCTTCACCACTAAGATTTGCATCAATTTCATCAAGCATCAGCACCCCGTTTTCCAGTACCGTAAACTTTGATTTTACCGCTAACAGCGCAAGGCGCAGGCGGTTGAATTCACCCGTACTTATATTATTTAATATAGTATTATTGAGTTGTAGCTCTATCCGATCACATCCCTGTTCGTTATACGCTGCTTTAACCAGACGAAGCGACGCATTACGAAGATAGAGCTGTTGAAGGTACTCATTTAAAATCGACTCCAGTCGGGGCAGTAGCTTGTTACGATTCTTTGATATTTCTGCTGCGGAGTCTTCTACATTTACATGTAACTCTTTCACGCGTTTTTGTAATGTCTCAATAGTACTGTCTATACTCTCATACTCTTGAAGTTCTTGAAGTTTTTTCTTTTGATAGGCCAATGCTCCATGAATACTCCCGTAACGTCGCTTTAAAGATGCTAACGCTTCAATGCGATCGAGCAGCGATTCAATGTCGGTCTCTTCTAAATCCTCCAGACGTTCGTGTGCCGTGTCAAATGCCGCACGCAGCTCATTCATGGTATCATCAAAAAAAGCACTCTCTTGCTCCATTAGCGTCAATACCTCATGGACGACATGCTCATGTTGAAAAATTGCCTCCGCCTGATGAAGCCGCTCCTCGAGTTTCTCTTTTTTCGAAAGTGCTCTTTTACGTGCCAAAAGCGCTTCATCTTCACCCTCTTTCGGATCAATCTGAGCAATTTTTTCAATCTCAAAACGGGCAAACTCTTGAAGTTCCACTATTTTTTGTTGCTCTTCTAAAAGCCGGTCAAGCTCTTTAAGCGCAGAACGATGCTCTTCATACAGTGTTGCATAATATTGAAGAAGCTCTTGATGTTGCGGTATCTCCTGAGCCACAAAAGTATCGACAAGCGCGACAAGGCTATGGCTCTCAAAATCGCTGTAATCACGCAAACTAAGGTGCTTAAGATAGTGCGTACTCAATGCTTTTAAACGTTTTTTAGGAATGCTTTGCGCATTGATAAAATAGCGGACTTTCTCTTTTTTAATATGACGAAAGGTATTGGTCTCACAATTTTCAATACCGTAGCGTTCCTCATCAACAGGCCACGTTACATCCAGCTCACTGAGTGCCGCTTGTGCATCTTGAATACCCAGTGTTGCCAAGATCGCATCCATTAACAACGATTTTCCGCTGCCACTGGGTCCGGTAAAGACAATAAGCCCTTTTGAGAAGTGCAACTCCAGCTCATCAAAACTCAATAGATTTTTGAGATAAAAGCGCTCAATCATCTAATCACCCCAGCTCAACTTCTCTTTGAGCACATCAAAATAGTTAAACTCCTGTTTATGAAGCAGGTGCGCTTGCGCATCGGCCAGTTTAATACGAATACAATCTCCCTCATGAAATTCATAAATATTTTGTCCGTCAACAATCGCAAGTACCGTAGATTCCGGTGTTCGCACTTCCATTTGAAAATGCCCCGGAAGTACCACAGGACGTTGCGTCAATGAGTGCGGACAGATCGGAGTCAGCACAAACACATTCGTAAGCGGAAAGAGAATCGGTCCGCCGGCTGAAAGATTGTAAGCCGTTGAACCGGTCGGCGTAGCGACAATAACCCCGTCTCCGTAGTAGGTATTGAATGCCTTGTCGTCAACAGTTACGTCCAAATGAATCATTTTTGAAATGGAGGGGCGGGTCAGGACAATATCGTTAAAAGCAATTACCTGACGCTCTCCCTCTGTTGTTACAATAACAGCTTCAAGCATTGCCCGCTTGTCAATACGGTAGTTGCCGTTTTCTATTTTTTCTATAAAGTCTTCCAGTTCTGCTATATGCAAATCTGCCATAAAACCCAACTTGCCGGCATGAACGCCCAACACCGGAATACCGTAACTGTGTGAACGGCGTGCTACGGAAATGAGGGTTCCGTCACCGCCGATACTCAGAAGAATATCACACGTTTTACACAAAAGTTCAAAAGGTTGTCCGAGCAGACCGATCATACTGGCGCTGTTCGTATCAATAAGCACTTCAATACCACGTCGTTCAAAAAGTGTTTTACTCTGTAAAAACACCTCTTTAAGCGTGGGGGTTGAGGGTCGAAGAATAATGCCGACTTTACGAAATTGTTTCAGTTTCACAGTGATCATTCCCTATTTTTTTGTTAATTATAGCTCAACTTTTAATTTACATGTATTTTTATATCGATTCTTCACAAAATCTTCATCGTAACTTCATTATTGTTTTGTAGAGTCCCGATTGAAAATATAACAACAAAAGGCTTTTGTATCAATGCAATATAAAAATAGTAGATTTTCACTTCTTCTCACTATGTTTCTTCTGTTTCTTGCCACCGGTTTTGTGATACGACTCATGTTGCTCTTAACAAGTTTACCGGTAGTAGATATATCTCTGTTTCAGCTGATTAAAATTTTCGGCGTAGGACTGTTTTACGACACCATTGCCGCAAGTTACTACTTTATCCCGTTGGTTATTTACTTTATTATGATGCCGTCGAAACTCTTTAATACTACCATCCATCGATATTTTCTCTATGCTCTGCTTTTTATAACCAGTTATATGATGCTTTTTAACGGTGTCAGCGAATGGTTCTTTTGGGAAGAATTTGGAAAACGTTTTAATTTTATTGCCGTAGATTACCTGGTTTACACTCATGAAGTCATTCACAATATCTTAGAGTCGTACCCAATTCCCCTTATTTTAAGCACTATTGCCGTGATCAATGCGGTATTGTTCTTTTTTCTCTTTCATCGAAGTAACATCATTGCCTCTGTCAACATACAGCAAAGCCACTTGAGAAAAAGAGTTAAAACCGGTTCTGTTTTTTTAATGATTCCCCTGCTTGCGTTCATGCTGCTCCATAAACAGTCTTTAGCCGATATCTCATCGAACAGCTACAATAATGAACTCGCTAAAAACGGTCTTTACTCTCTCTTCTCGGCATTTCGACACAATACACTGGAGTATACCGAATTTTACAAGACCGATACGATTCAAAACGTCATGTCAAACCTTGAGCGCTTTGAGCACTTCAATGACACACACCTCAAGCAAATTCAAAGTGACGGCAACGAAGAGCACTATAATATCATGCTCATTATGGTAGAGAGTCTCAGTGCAAAATATATGGGTATTTACGGCAACACCGAAGGACTCACACCCAATCTTGACCGCTTGGCACAAGAATCTGTGTTTTTTGACAACCTGTACGCAACCGGCACCCGTACCGTACGCGGCATGGAAGCAGTAACGCTTAGCATTCCTCCGACACCGGGGCGCAGTATTGTCAAACGCCCCGATAATCACAATATGTTTTCAAGCGGATTTGTTTTTCGGGACAAAGGGTATGACACCAACTTTATTTATGCCGGTCACGGCTATTTTGACAATATGAACGACTTTTTTTCACACAACGGCTTTAATGTGATTGATCGAACCGATTTTGCGCAGAACGAGATTCATTTCGCCAATGTCTGGGGCGTATGTGACGAAGATCTTTTTGACAAAGCACTTCAGACCTCTGAGAAAAGCTATCGGAACAACAAGCCCTTTTTCAATTTTATTATGACAACTTCCAACCACCGCCCCTACACGTATCCCGACGGAGCCATTGACATTCCCTCACATACCGGTCGTAGCGGCGGCGTAAAATATACCGACTATGCCATCGGAAAATTCTTGCAAAAAGCCCGTACCAAAGCATGGTTTAACAACACGCTTTTTGTCATTGTAGCCGATCATAACGGCGGCAGTGCCGGCAAAACATCACTGCCGATATGGCGCTATAAAATTCCGCTAATCATCTATGCTCCGGATCTTATAGCACCGCAAACTGTTCATAAACTCGCTTCACAAATCGATGTAATGCCTACGGTAATGGCACTGTTACGCTTTAAGTATGAGAGTATGTTCTACGGCAACAATATACTCTCTGAAAATTTTCAAGAACGTGCATTTATCGGCAACTATCAACAACTCGGCTACGTAAAAGAAAACCGCTTAAGCATACTGCTTCCCAATAAGCAAACCCGTACCTACCGCATTGAAAATCAAACACTCCAAAGCGCCGATTACCGTCTTATAGCTCCAAATGCCGACGATATCCTTCATGCCGTCACCTACTACCAGAGTGCCGACTACTTTTACAAAAATCATCACCGTCGCAGACCCGCGATGTAACAGCCTGCTTGTAACTAAGAGGCTGCATTAGCAAAGCAAAAGCATCACTACGCTATAATCGCGAAAATTTTATTTAAGAGGACTCCCTATTGAGAAGTCATTACTGTACTGATTTAACGCTAAACAATATAGGAGAACGCGTCACACTGTGCGGTTGGGCAAACAATTATCGCGATCACGGCGGTATTGTGTTTATTGACCTGCGTGACAAAAGCGGTCTCATTCAGCTGACCTGTGATCCGGCGGACAGTCCCGAGTCGCATAAAACTGCCAACGACGTACGAGACGAATATGTTCTCATTGCCAAAGGAACGGTTCGTGCCCGCGGTGAAGGACTGGTTAATCCACGCCTTAAAACCGGCGAGATTGAAATTGTTGTCGAAGAGCTCATTATTGAAAACCGCAGTGCTGCCATGCCGTTTGTCATCGGCGATAAAAACGTCGGTGAAGAGACCAAGCTGAAATACCGCTATTTGGACTTACGCTCTCAAGACTCCTACGACACCTTTAAACTGCGTTCCAAAGCTTCTATAGCTGCTCGAAACATACTTGACGAGCTGGGATTTTTAGAGGTTGAAACCCCTATTTTAACCAAATCGACTCCGGAAGGTGCCCGAGACTATCTGGTACCTTCACGCGTCCATGACGGTGAATTTTATGCGTTACCCCAGTCGCCGCAACTTTTTAAACAGCTGCTCATGGTCAGCGGGTTTGACCGCTATTTTCAAATTGCCAAATGTTTTCGCGATGAAGACCTGCGTGCCGACCGTCAACCCGAATTTACACAGATCGATGTCGAGATGAGTTTCTGCACACAAGAAGAGGTCATTGACGTCGCCGAAACATTACTCAAGTACATTTTCAAAGCCGCCGGCCATGAGGTAACCACGCCGTTTAACCGCATGACCTACAACGAGGCAATGGAGCGCTACGGATCGGACAAACCCGACTTGCGCTATGACCTCTCCATGGTTGACGTTATCGATATTTTTGAACGCTGTGACAATGAAATTTTTACCAACATAGCCAAAAACCCGCGGGCCAATCGCATTAAAGCACTGAAAGTACCTCAAGGCGACACTATCTTTTCCAAACGTGAGATGAAAGGTTTTGAGGAGTATGTTCGTAAATTCGGTGCCCACGGACTGGGCTACTTCCAAATGAAAGAGGACGGCCTCAAAGGACCGTTGACAAAATTCTTTAGCGATGACGATATTGCCCTGCTCATTGAGCGTACCGAGCTTGAAGTCGGTGATGTCGTCTTTTTTGGTGCCGGTGAGAAAAAAACCGTACTCGACTATATGGGGCGTTTTCGTATCTTTTTAGCCGAACATGAGAAGATGGATCTTATTGACAACGATCGCTTTGAGTTTGTCTGGGTGGTAGATTTTCCAATGTTTGAAATTGAAGACGGACGGGTCAAAGCCCTGCACCATCCTTTTACCATGCCGCGTGATCTCAATCATGAACATGTAGAAGATATTGAATCCATTGCCTACGATATTGTGCTTAACGGCGTGGAACTCGGCGGCGGATCAATTCGTATTCATCAAGAGGAAACACAAAGCAAAATTTTCAATCTACTTGGCATCAGCGAAGAGGAACAACAAGAGAAATTCGGCTTTTTACTCGATGCCTTAAAATTTGGTGCACCGCCGCACGGAGGATTTGCTCTGGGTCTGGATCGGCTTATTATGATTTTGGCGAAAAAAGAGAATATACGTGACGTTATCGCGTTTCCAAAAACGCAAAAAGCCTCATGCCTGCTAACCAAAGCACCGAGTCCTGTGGACAATACGCAGCTGCGTGAGCTGCACATTCGACTGCGTGAAAGTTCTAAAACGTGAAACAGCTCATCTTAATAATCGGTGCACCCGGTTCAGGAAAAACAACCGATGCCGAACATATTGCCGCGCGGCATCAAGAGACCATTACCCACTACTCAACGGGCGATATGCTGCGTGATGAAGTGGCGCGTAACAGCGAACAGGGAAAAATCATTGACTCGTTTATCTCTCAAGGGCGCATTGTTCCTATTGAAATTGCTATGAAGACCATTGTCAATGCCATTAAAACGGCTCCGACACCCGTCATCCTTTTAGACGGCTACCCACGCAGTATTGAACAGATGGAAGCGCTTGAAAACTTTCTTGAAACCGATAACAGCATAACACTTGTGAGCGTCATTGAGGTTGAGGTCAGTCAGACCGTGGCGTACGAACGTGTTGTCGGACGGGCACGTGGTGCCGACGATGAACGCAATGTTTTTGAGCGGCGTATGAAGATCTATACGGAACCTTTAGCGGCTATTGAATCATTTTATACTAAGAAAAAACTGCTGCACCGCATTAACGGAGAACGCAGTATTGATGCAGTCGTCGATGATATGGACGCATTCATTCAATCACAAATTAACTAGAAAACGGGAGATATTATGAATATTATTTTACTGGGAGCACCGGGCGCGGGTAAAGGAACGCAAGCGCAGTTTTTAACTCAAAAGTTCGATATTCCTCAGATTTCAACCGGCGATATGCTGCGTGCCGCTATAAAAGAGGGTACACCGCTAGGCACTTTGGCAAAACAGACAATGGATGCGGGACAACTTGTAAGCGATGAGATTATTATCGGTCTGGTCAAAGAGCGCATTGCACAACCTGACTGTAAGAATGGCTTTCTTTTTGACGGCTTTCCACGTACCGTAGTACAGGCCGATGCTATTAAAGATGCCGGTATTGCCATTGATGCGGTAGTTGAAATTGATGTTGCCGACGAAGAGATTGTCAAGCGTATGTCAGGTCGTCGGGTTCACCCTGCTTCGGGGCGCACTTACCATGTAGCGTACAATCCTCCCAAAGTCGAGGGCAAAGATGATCTTACCGGCGAGGCGTTGATTCAGCGTGACGACGATGCCGAAGCCATCGTTAAAGACCGGCTTCGTGTCTATCATGAACAGACACGCCCGCTCATTGACTACTACAGTAACCTCGCCGCCGATCATGCATCACTCAAATATATTCGTGTGGACGGCACCAAAGATATTGCCGAAGTCCAAGAAAATATTATGGCACAGCTGGCATAATACCTGCCGCTACTGCCTCGGCAGATAAAATACATGTAAATCACTCACGCACGCCCAGCATCCCCGCAACCCATCCGCTGGCAAAAGACCACTGTAGATTGTAACCGCCGCACGGACCGTCTAAATCTACAACTTCACCACAAAAATAAAGATTGCGAATGCGCCTGCTCTGCATGGTTTTGGGTTCAATCTCTTTTAAAGTGATGCCGCCGCGCGTTATCATTGCCATAGCAAAACCGTCATGACCGACAACGGTAAGCGGCATCTTAACCATAAGACGCACCAGCGCATCACGTTGACACCCTTTCTGACGGCTCCAACTCAACGCAGGGTCAATCTCTGCCAATTGACACAGTTCACGACTCAATGACTGAGGCAGCAGCGGTTGAAGCAGTTCAAGCGTACTTTGATGCGGATTAGTTTGCAACTGCTGTTTCATCTGCTCGTGCAACTGCGTCTCACTCTTACCCTGTACGACATTAATACGCAAAGGAACACTACCATAGCGTTGTAACAACGGTGTAATCTCACGAGAGAAATCGAGCACAACCGGACCGCGAATGCCCGATCGCGTAAAAATAAGGTCGCCTACGGCAACAGTTTTTTTCGCTCTCTTCAGATCAATTCGTACTTCTGCTTTGGCAATGGTATCGGCGCGACAGTGCCGCACCCAATGTTCTTTGGTATGCAGCGGCATCATGGCGGGAAACGGCTCATTAACACGGTGTCCGAGAGAATCAGCAAGTACATAACCCTCCCCTTCGGCACCGAGTTTCGGGTAGCCTAATCCGCCCGTAGCAATGATCACATGTGCAGCTTCATAACGTGCCGCTGTCGTATGTACCGCATGAACGGCATCACCGCTTGCCTCAAGTGACTCCACACGTTCAGCACAGTGAACCGCGACACCCAGACGCTGCATCTCTGCTTCGAGCGCCCTGACAACACTCAGGGCATTGTGCGTGACGGGAAAAACACGATAGCCGTCGGGTGCATGCGTAGCCACACCGATTTGTGCTAAAAAATCGGTTAATGCACGGTGGTCGAATGTTCTCAGCACGTCACGCATAAATCGCCCTTCCCGTCCAAACCGTGCCATAAATGTTTCGTTATCCAGCGTATTGGTTAGATTGCATCGTCCGCCGCCGGTTGCTTTGAGTTTTGTACCGATATGCGAAAGTTTCTCAAGTAGTAGGACCCGATGCTTTCGACGGGCTGCAGAGATGGCGGCCGTTATGCCTGCCGCACCGCCACCAATTACGATCAGATCATAATGCATCGTCACAGATTTTACATGTAAATTTAGCGTTTACAGAGGGCATCGACAATCTCATAGGTTACCGCTATCATAGTGTGCAACTCCTGTGGCGTGAAACAGTATGGCGGCATAAAATAGATGACATGCCCCAAAGGGCGCAGATACACCCCTTTTGCAAGTGCTTCTTGAAATACATGTAATCCAATACGCTCTTCTGCCGTATAGCCCTGAAGCTCTATGGCGCAAATCATACCGCGCTGACGTACCTCTTTGACATTCTTAAGTGTGCGAAATTTTTGAGTTTGCTCACGCATAAGCGCAATACGGGTACGGTTTGTCTCAATAATATTCTCGTTCTCAAAAATATCAAGCACCGCATTGGCAGCGGCACAGGCCAGCGTATTACCGGTATAGCTGTGTGAATCTAAAAATGATTTACCCTCATGATAATCGCAATAAAAGGCGTTATAGATCTCATTGCTAAAGAGTACGACCGACAGGGGCATGTAACCGCCGGTAATCCCTTTGGAGAGGCAGAGAAAATCCGGAGATATTCCGGCTTGCTCAACAGCAAACATGGTGCCGGTACGTCCAAATCCCACGGCTACTTCATCGGCAATCAAAAAAACACCGAAGGCATCACACAAAGCTCTAAGACGGGTAATGTAGCTTGCATTGTACATCATCATCGAACCTGCGCACTGCACCAACGGTTCAATGACCACCGAAGCGACCTTTCCCTGATGCTTTTGCAGTACACGACGCATACTTTCAATGGCCTCATCCTCGCTTACCAATGCCGGTGATGCCGCCTGTACCGTTGTAATGAGAATATCGGTATAGATCTCTTTGTAGAGCCCCGTATCACTCACTGCCAATGCGCCCATGGTCTCTCCGTGGTAGGAGTTTTCCAAAGAGACAAACAGCGGTCGACTCTCACCTTGGTTTTTAAAATATTGAAAAGACATTTTTAATGCAATCTCAATGGCACTCGATCCGTTGTCGGCAAAAAAGACTTTTTGAAGCGGCTCGGGTGTCAGCGCAACAAGACGGCGTGAAAGATCAATAGCGGGTTTATGTGTAAACCCGGCAAAGATGACATGTTCGAGCGTTTCGAGCTGTTCGCTTATTTTGGCGTTAATGTACGCATTGGTATGCCCAAACAAATTGACCCACCAGCTGCTAATGCAATCTAAGTAACGATTCCCCTCATAATCTTCAATATAAGATCCTTTTGCCTGTTTAATGGGAATGAGCGGCAGGGTTTCATGGTCTTTCATTTGTGAACAGGGGTGAAAAATATAGCGCAAGTCTTCTTGCATTAAGGTATTGTTGGTCATGACAGATTCTTTAACGCTGAATGTGACGGATAGAGCACTTTTCCCGAAGGTACCACCAGTGACGAGTTTTTAAGGTGTACCTCTTGATCATCAAAAAAGATATGCGCCTTAAACGCTTTGAGAATTTTACTTTTGTCAATACCTCCCAAAAAAAAGGCCTCGTCCACATAAACGCCCCAGTGACGCAGCGTTTTAATGACTCGCATCTCCGAAGGGCTGTTGCGCGCAGTGACAATGGCAATGCGCACCGGCGAATTTTCCATGCTCATGGGCAGCCGCTCCTGCAGTGCGGCCAACTTCTTCAGAAAACCGGCAAACGGCCCCTCGTCCATAGGGATATCTTGTTTTTGATGTTCTTGTTTCTGAAAGGCATCAAGGCCTTGTTCTTTGTAAAGCAACTCACTGCTCTCATCGAACAGTACCGCATCACCGTCAAAAGCAATGCGTACCTGTCCGTCAGAGGTATCACACCGATACTGCGGCGGTGTTGAGAGTACGGCAGAAGCACACACGCCGCTATCTATGACACTTTGAGCATCGGGTTCATCGGTGGTTAAAAACAGATCGACATCAAAAGCTTCCAAATAATCGACGGTAGATTCACCTGCCGTAAAAGCAGAACGGGTAATGCCCAACTCTAAAGTACGAATGGTGTTGAGTACTCGAATACCGGTATCGGGGCTGTTTCGTGACATAATGACCACTTCGACCAACGGAGCATCGTGTTCGTCTTGATAGCGGTTCAATCCTAAAAGTGCCTGTACCAAAGGAAACCCGATGCCCTCTTTTAGCGGTATCTCTTCGTGTTCAAGCATATACGCTCTATAGTGTGCGACGGCATGCTCCGGATCGTTGGCCTTTTTTTCCTGAAACAGTGCATCGGCTTCGCTTAGATCAAACAGCGCCGTCGCAGAGATTCCAATCACTAAGGTTTTTTCTAAAGTAAACGCCAATGTTCTATCCCTTTTTACATGTAAATTAGTGTAATATGCCTCTTATGAAACATTTCACGACGGAATCGATGCATGAAATTATTACGATCTTGCGATCTGAACTGGCACATGTTCACGCTCACGACATCTTCACTTTTGTAGTCATCGACCCGGACTGCTGTTGCAGTACTTATGCAGGTAGCATCATAACATATAATGACCTTAGCTATATTTACCGTGGCTATAAAGCATGGACCGACTTGGCACAGCTTCTGTATTGCAGGATGTTAACACCTCTAAAACATAGCGAACATACGGTCACCATACGGTTTCAACGACTCGACACTCAAGACTCTTTTCATACAATGCATGTCGATGATATTACTGAAAAATATGGCGTCAATTCACCGTTTTCAAAGATTAACAAAAATGAAGAACCCGCCTTTGTCTATGCTTATGCGCAAGCCCTTCATGCCGTTAACATATCCAAACGGCGCCATGTTCTCAACCTTGGTATTAACAGCGGTGATGAGTTTGAACTGATTCAGCAGCTCTCACCCAACTTTTTCAACACTCACTTTACCGGCATTGACTACTCG
>JALSLA010000033.1 GCA_026988515.1 Helicobacteraceae bacterium
ATGTTCGCAGGCTTTGCTTTACTGGCAAAAGATTTCTTAACAACTGGTAAAGCTCCAGTACATCAAAGATAAGGAGAGATTATGTTTGAACCATTTGTAGATGTCGTTCCGAGTTTTTTCGGTTGGTTAAACCAAGGACCGCTAACCTTGACAATTTTTCTTCATACCATTATTATACTTCCAATGATCTGGATTTATAGACAAGAAAAGAAGAGAATCGAACAAGAAGAAAACTAGACAAAAGCGGGTCACCCCGCTTTCAATCTTATTAAAGGGGGAAAAAATAATGAGATTACACAAAATTGTTACTTCAGTTGCTGCTCTTGCAGTTGTGTCAACCGGACTCGTTGCCGGTACATCCAACATGGACGTTGAAAAGGTGTTTGAAAAAGAGTGTCAAGGGTGTCATGGACCCAACCATGAAGGAGGTGTCGGTTCTGACCTGCGCCCAAAAGTTATTTCCAAGAAAAATTCGTACGTACTTTCCGAAGCAATTTTAAACGGTAGAGCTGGTACGGCAATGCCACCGTTTAAGGAAAAATTCTCTAAAGCTGATGCCGATAAAATGGTCGATTGGCTCCAACACTTTAAAGGTAGAAAAGTCAAACAGTTAACACTTCAAGGTGTTAAAGACGGTTGGAAAAAACTCAATGACCGTATGGAGTTTTACAAAAAGTATCCACAGGCTGTTGATGTAAAGAAAAATACCGATATCTGTTTTGTTACCGAACGGGATGCATCGCGCGTAGCATTTCTTGACGGAACAACAGGTAAAGTACTCTCCAAACATCCCGCAGGTTTTGCCGTTCACGTGACCGTAACCAATAAACGACAGCCTCGCTATGCCTACTCTATCTCAAGAGACGGTCTTGTTACAATGTTTGACCTTAACACTCCGGGACAACAAAAAATTGCTGAAGTAAGAGTCGGATCCGATTCTCGCGGTCTTGCCGTATCTCCGGATGGTAAATATATTATGGCGGGCAATTACGTGCCCGGCGGTGCCGTGTTGATGGACGCCATGACGCTAGAGCCGCTCAAAGTCTATCCGACCTCCAGTGTGATTGACCCGGATGGAAATATCGGATCGTCTCGTGTTGCCGGTATTTTCGATACGCCGTATGGTCCCTATATTGCTTTTGCACTTAAAGACGGCGGACATGTCTATATTATTGACTACTCAAAGCCAAACTTCCCGATTGTCGGTGATATTCCAAACATTGGTAAAATCCTCCATGACGGCTTCTTAAACGAAGGAAAAGAGATTGGTCGCTATCTCTTTATTGCCTCACAGGGTTCTGATGTCATTGGTGTTGTTGACTTTAAGACCAAGTCTTTGGTGACTAAAATTTATACCGGACCTTCTGCCAAACCACACCCCGGTCAAGGTTCCTCTTGGTTTCATGAAGGTTTGGGACAGCAGTTGGGCGCTACGGTTAACATGAACTTAGGACAGGTTACTATCTGGGATGATAACTTTGATGTTATTCGCCAAATTCCTATCGGCGGCGGCGGTCTCTTCATTGGTACTTCGGAACACACACCGTTTTTGTGGGCAGACAATGTACTTGGCGGTGAAGCTAACTGGAACAAAGTGCACCTGATTAACAAGCAGACACTCGAGTTAGATCGTATTATTACGGTGGGTAAAAAACAAGGTACCGTAATCGATCCGGTCACGCACAAAGTACTCTATAAGTGGCGCGTACCGACAGTAAAAGATGCTAAAGGCAACGCAATTACGCCACGTATTTTGCATGCTGAACCGGCAAATCACGGTCACTGGACAATGATTTCTGAGTGGAATGCGGGACGTATCGGTATCTATGAAGCAAAAACCGGTAAGTTCGTGAAATATATTGAAGGCTTAACAACGCCTACCTTTACATATTCCATAGAACACAGACAGACTATTCCGGGTGCATAAACCCTGTTTCTCCTCGTTTGGGGAGAAACTATTTCATCTACATGTAAATAAATATTCTGCCAAAAATCATAAATTCATACTCTGTGTTATTCTCTATAAATCCCTGTTTTATGGACTTTATAAGGTGTAATTCAAGTATATTTTTGGTAGAATAGGAAAACTAACACAAAGAGTTATTCATGAAAACAACAATCCTGTTACTCTTACTGTTTTACACGCTATTGCAAGCGCAGATGCTTGAGGGAAAAAAGGTTTTTGAAACTTACTGTTGGGGATGTCATCATCAAAGTGCTGTTGCTTTTGGTCCTTCATTCACTCAAATCGCCTCAAAACGTACGCAAGAAGAGATTGAGGCCTATATTTTAGACCCTAAAGCAATGTATAAGGCCTTTGGCCATAAACGCTCTGTCATGCCGAAACTCAATTTAAGTGATAACGAGCGCGCCATGATTGCGCATTATATTTTGTCATTCAAGAAGGAGCGCTGATGTTTCGCCTCTCCAACCTGATAGCATCGGTCGTCGAAAATAAAACGGAACGTCTTTTAAACGGTGCTATAGCCATTTGGAATTTTACCAATCGCTGCAACCTTTCGTGTATGCACTGCTACTCCAAATCGGGTTTGGATGAGGTAGACACGCTGACAACGCAACAGATTAAAAAAACAATATTACAGATGAAAGAAAATGGTGTAAAATTTATTATTTTCTCCGGTGGAGAGCCGTTAACACGCAAAGATATTTTTGATATTGCCGACTTTTGCAAAACCAACGGAATTATTACCTACCTTTCG
>JALSLA010000034.1 GCA_026988515.1 Helicobacteraceae bacterium
CCTCTTCAACGGCACGCTGCAGATCCATATTGATAACACCAGGCTGTACAATGGCGACCATATTTTGCATATCGATCTCTAGAATTTTGTTCATATGTTTCTCAAATGCCAGTACCACACCACCGCTACTCGGCAGCGCACCGCCGGTAAAACCGCT
The DNA here is from genome assembly GCA_026988515.1 of Helicobacteraceae bacterium. Lineage (GTDB taxonomy): Bacteria > Campylobacterota > Campylobacteria > Campylobacterales > Sulfurimonadaceae > QNZR01. Next base: position 158 of record JALSLA010000034.1, read on the forward strand.
GCCCGCACCGCGAGGCACAATAGGAATGCGGTGAATGTTGCAGTATTTTAAAATGGCACTGACATCGTTCTCATCACGGGGAAACAGTACGGCATCGGGTTCAAAACGTTCCCGTGTGGCATCATACGAATAGGCCAGAAGATGGGCTTTGTCACTGTAGACGTTTTCACTGCCCAAGAGTGCGCTAAAATAGTTGTTATGGGTCTGTTTCATTTAGAACTCCTTACGCGAAGCAGATACGCTCTTGCGCCATTTCAAAAAGTTTGTATTATTCCGGTTCTGCCGCTCTATGAGGTGGAAATAGTAGGGCTCATACGCTTTCATGGGAGTACTTCCTTCGCCCCACCACGCTTCACGAATCTTCTCTATGCGAGAGAAAAACGGCATGTGAGGTGCCGACACTTCATGGGGGAGCGGTGTCGTCTGCAACACCTGAAAACTCTGGCAATCGAGTGTAAAAAGCGTTTGTCGGCTATAGATATAGAGCAGTCCTACGGTTGAAGCGTCACAAAAATCTTGCATATCTTCTTGCAACGGCGTCGGATGTCCCCGCTCGGAGAGCATGGCGGCAAACAGATCGGAACTGACCCACTCAATCGCCTTGCCGTGTGATGTCACCTGATAATAGATCTCGCGACTCGGAGCAATAAGCAACGCCCGATTGTAGGCAAATGCCAACTGCACTTCATCACCGTCTTTGGGATACCATTCGCCTTTGGGAAGTGCATTTTGTCGCAACCCGTCATACGCAGAAAATGCAATGGTCGCCTCTTTTTTTTGTGCGTCAACGTCTATCACGACTGCCTTGGCGATAATGGCGCTGTGCGTGTCATTAAAATGCCGCACAACAAAACCGCTGACACCCTCTTGAAGGGCAGTGCTTTTAATAAACCCCTGATGCGCATCGACATCAAACAAAGGGGCTTTTATTAACGATGCCCAGATCAAAGCAAGTGGCATCAGAAGAAGTAACAGTAAACGCAAAGCTCACCTCAATAGTAAAAAATAGAAGTTATTATACAGTTATAAACTTTTATATAAGTGAATTTTTGCTACCCTTTCAAAAATTAATTTATCGAGTATGCTGATGCGTCGTTTACTGTTTCTAGCCCTTTTTCCATTATTGCTCAATGCTGCGTATGTCGAACATTTTAAATGGCCCAAAGATGAGAGTTTTTTAGTGTTTTTGGAACGTAACAACCTGCCCCAGTCCATCTATTACGACATGGACAAAGAAGACCAGAAACTTGCCGAAGAGATTCGTGCCGGTTTTTTATGCCAAAAACTCCTTAATGATTACGGAGAGATTGAGCAGATTCTCATTCCTATCAGTGATGAGTTGCAATTACATGTATTTCAAAAGACGCAAGGGAACTACCGTGTAGAGCCCATCCCTATTATTTACGACGAGACCCGTCACGAAACACTCAGTATTGAAATACAGAGCAATCCGTCCATTGACATTAAAAAAGCGACGGGATCTTACCGGGTTGCCAGTATCTTTAGCAATGCGTTTAAAAAATCTCTGGACTTTACCGCCTTGCAAAAAGGTGATAAGCTGGTAATGATCTATGATCAGAAATACCGCTTTGGTAAGCCTTACGGCATGCCGATTTTACAAGTTGCCATGATTGAAATACGCAACAAATACCACTACATGTACTTGGGTCCCGACGATAACTATTACAACGAAAAAGGGGCGCAGGTCGATAGCTTTCTCTTGGGATCACCCATACCCAATGCCCGTATCAGTTCCAAGTTTACCAAGCGGCGATTTCACCCCATTTTGAAACGATGGCGCGCCCATTTGGGTATTGACTACGCTGCGCGCAGTGGCACACCGATACGTTCGGCAGGGAACGGACGTATCATCTCGGCAGGTTACTCACGCGGCTACGGCAATGTCACAAAAATTCGCCACAGTGGCGGCTATGTGACGCTCTATGCCCATCAAAAATCATTTCGCCGCGGCTTTAAACGGGGGAAAACCGTCAAAAAAGGTCAGGTCATCGGTTATGTCGGTTCCACCGGAATGTCCAGCGGACCCCACCTGCACTTTGGTCTTTATAAAAACGGCCGTGCCATCAATCCTGCCGGTGTTATTAAAGTAACGACTGCGAAACTCCGTGGGAAAAAACGTCGTGAATTTTTACAGATCAAAAAAGAGATGGATGCGCTCGTGGCCATGCATCTTAACACGATTACCGTTCCGGAACCTTTTGAAGATTTTGACGCCGCCTGCTATCTCGATGCCAAGACTTTGAAACCACTGACACTAGCTGCGGCAAAGGATGGCAATGAAGCATTATAACGAACTCAAACATGCGTTTGACCATTTTTTGGACGACCCGTCCCAACCCTCCCCGCACGCTTCGGACGTGGCGCATTTACTTAAAAAAGTCCGAAAAAAAGACAAAGAGGAGTTTCATGCCTATTTAACCCGGATTCCTAACGATATTTTAGGTGATATTCTCTTAGAGTTACCCGAAAAAATCAAAGATGAAGCCATTGCATTTCTTCCTTCCGAAGAGCTTGCCGATGCCGTAGACAATCTCGACTCTGATGATGCTGCCGACCTGATTAACGATATTGACGATGTCGATGAAGATAAAAGCGAAGCGGTATTTGCCCAACTCGATGAGGAGAATCAAGAAGATATTGACAAGCTTCGCGGCTACTCGGAAGATCAAGCCGGTGCGTGGATGCAGACAGAACTGTTCGAGGCAACCCTTGACGAGACTATTCAACACTCCATTGACCGCCTTAAAGAGCTTAAGCGCCAAGATGAGCTCACCAATATTCACCAAGTATTTATTGTCAACGAACACCAACGCCTCATTGCAACCGTCTCGTTGGAAGATCTGATTCTATACGACTTTACCCAAACATACCGCAATGTTGTCACCAATAAAGAGTTCCGTTATGTGGAAGCAACCGACAATATTGAAGACGTTGCCAGTATCTTTGAACAATATGACCTGTCGGTACTGCCGGTTCTGGACTACCAAGGCAGATTGGTCGGGCGTATTACTTCTGATGACATCTATGATGTTATTGAAGAGCGTGCCACCGACCAAATCTATAACTTGGCCGGGGTTAACGACGATGTAGAGCAAGAAGAGGACTTTTTCGGCGTCTTTAAAAACCGTGCCATCTGGCTGAGCATTAATTTGGCTACGGCCATTTTGGCCAGTATCGTTATTGGCATGTTTGATGCTACACTGGCCGCTTTTGTACCGCTGGCGATTCTCATGCCCATTGTCGCTTCCATGGGCGGTAATGCCGGCACCCAAACATTAACCGTCATGGTACGGCAGATGGCACTGGGTGATATTGATCTGGAACACTCCAAAGAAGTTCTCAAAAAAGAGGTCTTGATTGCGCTACTTAACGGGCTGCTTTTTGCCGTTATTATGGGGATTATTGCCTATTTATGGTTCGATATAAGCAAACTGGGCATTGTCATTGCGTTAGCGATGATTATTAACCTCTTTATCGCCGGCTTCTTCGGTGCCGCCATTCCACTGGTTCTCAAGCGCTTAAATATCGATCCGGCAATCGGTTCAACCGTGATTTTAACCACTGCTACCGATGTCTTCGGATTTTTGAGTTTCTTAGGATTGGCTTCAATGATTTTAATGTAAAAAGAGCATGCTCTTTTTACATGTATTTTTAAAAGCGGTAGGTTGCATTGGCATATAAATAGCGCCCCGGCTCATTAATAAGCATCACCTCTTTGGTAGTGCCGTCTGTAATAAGTGTCAGGTCGCTGTAGGTATTCGTCACTGCATAGGTACGATCAAAAATGTTGTCCACACCCACAGCCAAAGAGAATCCGTTTCCGAAGTTATGATCTGCCTTGACATTGACCACCATATATGAGTCCAGAGGCTGTTCACCGTTTTCGGCGTCAATATTTTCCCATGCCGTAGCACCGAAAGCTTTCAATGTTACAACAGAGTCATCCGCATACTCGTAATGAAAAGCAATATTTGCTTTAAGCGGTGGAATTTCAGCCATATCGGTACCGTGCTGAGTACTGAGCGGATCCTCTTTTTTACCGCGCTGGTACGCCACACCGAAATCAACATAAAATGTATCGGTACCGTAAACAGAGCCGCTGATGTCGAAGCCGTATAGGGTTGCGTCGACATTTTCATAGCGGTTAAGCATTTTTGATGCATTGTAGTAAATATAGTCACTGAGCATGGAGTAAAATATTTTTGTACGCAACGTTATATTCTCATAACTGTTTTCCATGCCGAAATCGATCTCGCGGTTGATCGTCTCGTTAAGATTCGGTGTTCCGATCAATCCGCCCATAGATGATTTAAAATAGAGCTCTTTGGGATCAGGCACGCGTGACGACTGCCCGACTCCTCCGAAGAGCTGTAACGTGTCACTGACGTCATAGGTAGCAAATACATTGGCACCAAAAAGCGTGTAATCGTTACTTGGTTCGTCACCGGAGGTTGTAATTTGCGTGTCGTCATAGCGCAGTCCGGCGGTAAGCGTCAGCGCATCGTAGTACTTTTCAACCTCCGCAAAAAATCCGATGTTCTCCGTATCGACATCTTGAATGTTAGGTTTTCCCTCCGGACCGCGCCCGGTCTGAGAGTGATAGAGTCCGTCCCAGTTTCGTGTACTTGCATCCACACCCACTCGTAACTCGGCACTATCAGAGAGATCCAATACATTCTTGACTTTAACGCCGGTAATGCTACTTTCCAAATAACTTGTTACTGCTCCCGTCATAGCCGACATTTCAGAAACTGCCATTTTTCGATAGCGTGTGGACATCGGATGTTCCACATAAGAGTAGTACCCCAATACGCTCAACTCTTTTGAGTAATCCCCCAAATTTGAGAGGGTATAGGTTACATTGAACAGATCCGAGTCGTCATAGAGTGCATCCATTTTACTGCTGGGGTAGAGGACATCATCACTGCGATTTGCGGTATAGCTCAACTCCAGCTCTTGCGAATCTGTAATATCGACATAGACTTTTCCCATAAACGATTTTTTGTCATACGCCTCCAAATTCCGGTATCTGTCTTGATACGCCGTTCCCGCCAGTGTCGGATGCAGAAGAATGTAATTATCGATCTGTTGTGCAAAATTATTGCCGTCACCGTCTTCATATTGGTCACTGCTCTCGGTAGAAGCACTTAAAAGCAGACGAAAACGTTCCGTACCGCCGCTAATGGTCGCGGCGGCTTTTTGGTAGTTCCAGCTTCCTCTGTTAAAACTGATCTCCCCCGAAATATCTTGCGTCGGTTTTTTGGTCGTCACATAGACCCCGCCGCTAAGCGTTCCAAAATTCTCCACATCATACGGCCCTTCAATAATTTTAATACTGCTGATATTGTTGGTCATAATATGTGATGTCGGCGGATCCATCCGATTGGGACAGCCTCCGTAAATTTTCCCTCCGTCGACTAAAACGTTAATATTGTCTTTTTTCTGCCCCCGTAAAATAATATCGTTGGCAATACCGCTGCGACGCACCAATGAGATATTGGGAATCTCCTGAACCAGTGCCTCTGCCAAATCTGCCGACTTGACCTCATCGCCACTGACATCTTCGAGTACCGTCGCCTCGACGTCAATCGTCTCCATCGTCATATCTGCGGCATGCACCATTGCCATACACGCCATTGAAAGATACAGTGCTTTTTTCATCTACTCCCCTTATAGTAATTATAATCTTATGAACTATAGAACGAAAGTGTTACATATCTGTTAAATGCAGCCGTATTGTCTTTAGAAATGTATACTGTCACGATGAATCGTTATGAAAGAATGAAACGTATTGCGCTTATCGGTGTTGCGGCATTGGCATCGGGTTACTTTTTATACAGTGGTTTTAGTCTGCTCTTTAATGCCCCGTAGTGCTCTCTTTGTAACTTTGAATCAGGCACTCGTTGAGCTCATGCTGCGACAGCCCCAAATGCGCAAGAATGGCTGTGGTACGGTAACTGTCATTTTGTTCAATGGCACTTAAGAGTTGCAGTAACTCTCCAAACTGTCCGCTTTTATTGACCAGAGCATCGGCAATATCGTTATCTAAATCTACCTCTTTAATAATCTCTTCAAAAGCACTTTGAAAGATCACTTCGGACAACGAGAGCAATCCTACCATGTAGGCAACATGAACATTGGCATCGTCCATACCGATTTCACGTGCCAAAATACTCATTAAAATAGCACGGTGACACGCATGATTTTGTAACTCCTGCATAAATGCTTCTTGTTTATGGTTGCTGTCACTGGCATACACCATCAATTCCAGCCAACTCTGAAGTTTTTCACGCCCAATGACTATGAGTGCCTGCTCAATAGAGGCGATCTTGTTTTGCGCAAACCCATTGTGCATATGAATAAACTTCAACAGGTTCAATGTCAAATAGGGTGATGTATTGAAAATATCGATAATACGCTCCAGCTTGGCTTCAGATTCCAACAGATAAATAATCAGCATCAATAACGAACTCGGCGGTTCAATTTTGTCTTTTCCAAAGAGTTCGGGTTTACAGAAAAAATACCCTTGAAACATGTCGGCTCCCATTTGTTTAGCCTCATTAAACTCTATGTCACTCTCAATTTTTTCGGCAATGAGGGTAATGTCCGTATCGTGCAGGATGGTCAGTCGTTCTTTAAACTCTACAATATCGCCACTGTAAATTTTAACATAGCTGACGCGTTGCATCAGCTCTTTAAACAGATGCATATTAATCACATCACGGTCATAATGATTCAGAGCAAAAATATACCCCTCTTTTTTGAGCTTATCGATACGTCGCAACAGTTCATCATCAATACTGGTCGTTTCAAGAATCTCGAGAATAAAATGGGAAGGGGCGATGGAGTTAATGATATTACTCATTAAAATCTCTTTATCGACCTTAATATACGCATACTTACCGTCAACCAGTGAATAGAGCCCGATATAGTTTAATGTATTGACCAACATACGTGCCGTGGCATACATATTATCATCTACCGTTGTACGGCTGCTGTCGGTGCGGCGGTACAGAAGTTCATACGCAAACACGTCACCCTCAGCCTTTAAAATAGGCTGTTTGGCAATATAAATAGTTGACTCCATGGACTCCCCCTTCCAATGAAAACGCTACACTATTATAGCTAATTTTTCACAAAATTGCATTGAAATACAGTGCAAGGATCCGTGTTGGCGTATTAAAACCGAACAGTCCACACCCACTACCGCCCTGTTGGGAAATGTCCGTCGAAAAATATCTAATACGACGGCGTCATTGTCATCGTTATAGGTCGGCACAATAACCGCTTGGTTAACGAAAAGGAAATTGGCATAAGTCGCCGGAAGCCGTTCATTGTTGTAATATTTCGCCGTGGGTAACGGCAGTGCAATTAAACGGTACGGCGTCATATTTTTACATGTAAATTGGCGCAACTCTTGTTCCATCTTTTTAAGGGTATCGTAATGCGGGTCGTTGGGATCATCGCAAGCAACGTACATGATTGTCTCGGCATCGGCAAATCGTGCCAGCGTATCAATATGCGCATCGGTGTCATCACCCTCTAAACAGCCGTGATGCAGCCATAAAAACCGCTCAATTCCAAGCTCTTTTCGCAATATCGCTTCAATCTCATTTTGGCCGTATTGCGGATTTCGATTGGGATGCAAGAGGCATTGTGCCGTTGTAAGCAGTGTCCCTTGTCCGTCGCTCTCAATAGCACCCCCTTCAAGGACAAAATCGATCGTGCGCACAGACGCACCATAATAGGGTGCCAACGATGCCGTCATCCGATTATCCCGCTGTGCGGCAAACTTATGACCCCATCCGTTAAAGGTAAAATCCAGCAATACCGTCTTCCCCGATTCTTCAATACTGATGGCACTGCAATCACGTGCCCATGTATCATCGGTCCTGTAGGGTAGAAATATTATATTGTGCGTATCACTGAAATACCCTTGGACGCGCGCCACATCATCACAAACAAGAATGCATGGCTGAAACTGCCGAATGGCCTCTACAATGGTCACATATGCTGAACAGGCCTCTTGCAAATAGACACTCCAATCACTCTGCTGATGCGGAAAAATCATCTGAATGTAGCTCTGTTTTTCAAACTCTGCACACAGGCGTCTCATCTGTCGTTCACCTTTCGCTATAATTCGCTTATGGCACACATTATACTCAAGCGTTCATCATTTTTTCATAATCTTGATATTATTGCCGCTACATGCGGCTGTAAAGAAAAAATTGCTCTTGTGCTTAAAGATAACGCATACGGGCACGGTCTTCTCGAAATGGCCGCCCTTGCATCGGAGTATGGCATAACCAAAGCTGTGGTTCGTCATGTTGCCGAAGCCGAACGGATAGAGCGCTATTTTGACTATATTCTTATTTTAGCCGATACCGCTCCCTCTACAAACGAAAAATTCCGTTATGCTATCAACAGCCTTGAGGATATTGCCGCTTTACATGTAAATTGCAAGGTAGAACTTAAAGTCGATACGGGCATGCACCGTCACGGCATTGCACCCGAATTGCTCGAAGAGGCATTTCAGCGTATTTACAACCGGAAACTCCGGCTTACAGGACTCTTTTCACACCACCGCAGTGCCGATTGTCTCAGTTCGGAATGGTTTTGGCAACGGCATAATTTTGAAGCACTTAAAAAAGCGGCGGTCTCGCTGCAACAACACTACGGCTTTGAACCGCTCACGTTTCATCTGAACAACTCTGCCGCACTCTTTCGTGAGGGAGCATGTCCTGACACTATGGTACGTGTCGGTATTGCCGCTTACGGTGTACTCGAGCTTGAACCGACACTGCCGGCACCTGCGCTTGAACCCGTTCTTTCGCTCTATGCCTACAAGATAGCCTCACGAACCCTGAACCCTCGGGATCGTGTCGGTTACAGCGGGACCTATACCGCCGAAACATCTCACGATGTTTCAACGTACGATATTGGTTATGCCGACGGTTTGATGCGCAGCTATGCACCACGATTTCGCACACCCCAAGGCCATACCATACTGGGGCGTATCTCCATGGACAACACCTCTTTTAATACAAGCGCAGAGGAGCTGCTTATTTTTAATGATGCTCGAAAAGCGGCTCGCGCCAGCAACACTATTGCCTACGAAATACTTACCGCACTCAAACCGCATCTACCCCGAAAGGTTGTTTAAGAGCTGACGCGAATAACCGCTTCGGCGAATAATACCCCGTCAATCCCTTCGTATGCCATCGGTTCAATCTCGCTCTCCTCGCTGATTTGAGCAATAATTTTAGCATCAAACAGATAGCTCTCTGCAATCTGTTGCGCCTCCTTGGCCAGCGATGGTGAAAGCACAATATAATCTGCACCGAAATTTTCTGCATAGATAAGTTCGGTAATATTGGCAACTTCAACACCAAAATGCAAGCGGTTGCACTGCATATGCCGTAATATATCGAGATTGCGTTCGTCAAAAACAACATACAACAGTGCATTGGCAGGCGTATGGCTAATGGAGGCAATATCGTCAATATGATAAAAACGCTCCGATGCCATAAAACGGTGCCCGAACAGAAGCATTACATCGCCTCCATACACTCTTTGGAGCAGTAGTATTGTCGCTCTTTAATCAGCGCATCCCCAAGACTGCAGTAGGTACCGCACACCACACACGCCACCATATCGCTGCTCGGCTCTTTTGCCGCACTTTTTGCTGACGTCTTCAGCGGTTTTTTCTTAATAAAAAAATAATATACCCCTGCAATGACAGCCAGAACCAGTAACCATTTCAACATCGTTTCTCCCTACATTCGTATTAACAAATAGTGTCGTTTATGCATCTGAATAATCTCATAATTCAGCCCCTCTTCAATCTCATCAAACACCTGTTCTCCTTTGTACAGAAGTATTAACGTTCCTGCTTTGATATGCGCACGACTTAACTCCAAAAGTACGCTGGTGTCGGTGACGGCACGCGACGTAATCAGATCAAACCCTTCAGTACAAAATGCCTCGACCCGACAATTTTTGACCGTAACATTCACAAGCCCAAGATCGGCCTTAACAAACTGTAAAAAACTTGCCCGTTTGCCCAAAGGCTCTACCAGTGTCACCTGTGTGTGCGGCAGTGCCATGGCTAAAATCAGCCCGGGAAATCCCGCTCCTGTTCCAATGTCCATTAATGAACCGACTCTGGGTAGAAAACCGACAGGAACTACGGCATCGTAAATAAATCTATCTATTGCCTGCTCACTTCGAGCACCGGTAAGGTTATGCACCTTGTTCCAACGCAAGAGGTGCGTTTTATAACGTTGTATATGCTCGTAAAAGGTCGCTTCGAGCATGATATCTTGCTCTTCGAGTAACGTTTGAAGATGCATGGTTTCCTACACTTTTTTAAAATTATACCCTAGAAAAAAGTGCTGCATGATACCATCTTACCTATTTTCACAAAAAATATTAAAATAATTCAATTTTACATACTTTTATGTCGATATATTAATGATATTTTGTATAAAATGATGATAATTTAACTACTAGGAGTACTTATGGCAGGAAACAAACTCAATAAAAACAACCGTCCCGCTGCTACCATTACCAATCAGGAAAAAACATTAAAGGGAAGTGATTTTATTGTCTCTAAAACCGATACCAAAGGGGTCATTATCTACTGTAACCAGATCTTTACCTCTCTTGCCGGTTACTCGGCTTCCGATATTATCGGGTCCAACCATAACCTGATTCGCCATCCCGACATGCCGCGTCTGGCATACAAAATTGCATGGGATCGCATCAAAGCCAAAAAAGAGTTCTTCGGGTTTGTCAAAAACCTCTGTGCCGACGGCGGGTACTATTGGGTCTTTGCCTATATCACCGCCGATCTTGACAACAACGGCAATATTATCGGCTACACCTCCGTACGGCGAAAACCGCCCCAATCTGCTATTCATACCATTACGCCTATTTATCAAAAGCTTTTAGATGCAGAGCGTCGCGGTGGGATAGACGCGTCGCAGAAGCTTCTCGACGACATGCTTAACAAGCAAGGCGTCAGCTATGATGAATTTATTATTACACTACAAAAAGATATTAAGGTATAGGAGCTCTTATGACACAGTTTAAAAACCCAACCACCCTTATTTTAACGATTTTAGTCCTTGGTGCTGCGGTCTATCTGGCGATGCTAGGAGCCTTTATCGGTGCCGGTATTATGGCGATTGGTGCAATTGTTGCCGTGGTGCTTGCGCTTATGGATACGGGTCATCTCTCCAAGAAATCCCGCCACTACGAAGAGCAGATCTTAGATCAGATCTTGAACGTTCTTGAACACTCTAAAAACGGTGATCTTGTCCATCGTATTATTCTTGGTCGCAACAGTACTAAGCTTGAACGTAGTGCATGGGCGCTTAATGACCTGCTCGATCAGATTGAGATTACCCTAAGAGAAGCACGCTATACCATTGATGCCGTCAGTCACGGCCAGATGTACCGCAGTATGTTCCCTGACGGACTGCAAGGAAACTTCAACCTGACGGCCAGCACACTCGGACGTGCTATTAACTCCATGAAAGTCAACGCCCGCTACCAGCTTATGGGGGTACTCTCTACAGAATTTGCCAAACTCAACAACGGAATCGGCGGCTCTTTGGACATTATTAAAAACGATATTATCAAAACCGAACATGCATTTCAAGAAGTCACGGCCAAAACATCGGCATCGGCCACATCGGCACAAGAGACCTATACGGCCGTGGAACGTACCTCGACAGAGATTACCAATTTAAGCGAGCTGATCATCGATACGGTGCACGCTATTGAGCAGATGAACAATAACGTCGGTGACATCACCTCTATTGTCAATCTTATTAAAGATATTGCCGATCAAACCAATCTGCTCGCTCTCAATGCCGCCATTGAAGCCGCACGTGCCGGCGAACACGGTCGCGGATTTGCCGTAGTAGCCGACGAAGTGCGCAAACTCGCAGAACGTACCCAAAAAGCTACCGGCGAAATCACCATTACCATTCAAAATCTACAGCAGCAATCCAGTGGTATGCAGGAAAATGCCGATACCATGAACGCTATTGCCGTCAATGCTAACGATACTATGGAGCAGTTTATCGGCATTATGAATACCTTTAGTGTGGATCTTGGTGATACACGAAGTCTCTCCAACAAAAGCAGTTTTACACTCTTGCTCAGTACCTATAAGATTCATCATATTCTCTATAAGTCCAAAGCCTACTCTGCCGTGGTCAACGGTATTACCTCCGAAGAGCTTTTTACCGATTCTACCACCTGCGGTTTTGGAAAATGGTACCACTCTGTGGGCGTCAAGTTTTTTGGTAACAACAATACCTTCAAACAGATCGGTGTACACCACAAAGCCATTCATGATGAAGTCGGTGCCAATTTGGAGTGCATTCGCACCCACGGTTGTGCTTCTAAAGGCGATGGCAAAGAGACAATTATTGAGCGTTTCAGAAGAGCTGAAGAGCACAGTTCCAAACTCTTTGATCTAATGGATCAACTGGTCGAAGAGATGGGCGATCAGATCGATATGAAAGAGCTCACTGCTTAAAACGGAGTGGATATGAGCGCATTTTACAATCTGTTAAACCGTCACTGGCTCTGGAAAGAGGTACGCTCAAAACTCCATTTAAGCAATCCCGCTTACAGCTACTGGAGCCATACCAATCACTTTAAACTTAACCGCTATGTCTTTATTGAAAAGAGGACGTTGCCCGAAAAATATTTACATGTAGAATCTGTCTTAACCGATCTTTCCGGCCATCTTCCCACACAATACGCCTCGTTGCATCTGGGTGCCGATGCACACATTTTCAACACCAAACAGATGCGTCTTTACCATAAGTTTGAATACAAATTTGTCGATAACATTAAATTTGTCAATATTAAAAAATTTTTTATTGAACACGGCATTCACGTGAGCAACAACAGCCTCATTCAACTTGCCAAACTCAAAGATCTTGACATAAGCGCCGAATCACGTTTTTACCGCATTGATGACAACTACGGGGTGGTGGTGTACGACTGACAGCTGCCAACAGGCTATAGCAGATGTCCCATCTTGGTCTTTTTTACATGTAAATATTCTCGATTATGCTCATTGGCATCAATAACAATAGGAATACGTTCTACAATTTCAATATCTTCGAGTAAGCGTATTTTTTCAGGATTGTTCGTCAGCAATCGGATTTTCGATATATTGAAATGGTGCAGTACCGTAGCAACAATCTCGTACGTCCGTTCATCGGCACTGAAACCGAGCTGATGATTGGCTTCAATAGTGTTGAGTCCCTGATCTTGCAGCGCATACGCATTAATTTTATTAAACAAACCGATATTGCGGCCCTCTTGACGCAGATAGATAATCATACCGCCCTCTTGCTCAATGCGCTTCATGGCATATTCGAGCTGATCGCGACAGTCACATTTGAGACTGCCGATAGCATCACCCGTCAAACATTCCGAATGGACACGGACCATCGGGGTATCGTGAAGCGGCATTTTGTAGATAACCAGATGCTCTTTAATGCCTTCCTGAAAGGCTTTGACTTCAAAATTTCCAAAACGTGAAGGCAACAGGGCACTATTTGATATTTTTATATTCATTCATTAAACTTTTAGTATTTCGTTGGTTGTTAGTTGATATAATCGTACAATTATAACGAAATAAAGGTAATATTTTCATGTTTCACAGATATCGACGTACACGACTCAACCCTCACCTGCGTGCGCTTGTGCGCGAAACCCATGTCAGTGTCAATGACTTCATCTATCCCCTTTTCATCCGTAGCGGCGAAGGGATCAAAACCGAAGTGGCTTCCATGCCGGGCGTGTACCAAATGAGTATTGACGAAATGCTCAAAGAGTGTGAACTGCTACAGTCTTTGGGTATCTATTCGGTCATTCTTTTCGGTATTCCCGATGTTAAAGACTCTATCGGTTCGGACGCGCTGTGTGAACACGGTATTATTGCCACCGCCGTTCGGGCACTCAAGCATGCCCATCCTAACATGTTTGTTGTGACCGACTTGTGTTTTTGTGAATACACCGATCACGGTCATTGCGGAATTATCGACCATGAACATGAAACGGTCGACAATGACGCTACCTTGAAAATTTCTGCCGATCAAGCCGTTATTCACGCCAACGCCGGTGCCGATATGGTCGCTCCTTCAGGCATGATGGACGGTATTATTGCCACCTTGCGAGACGCACTTGACAGCAGCGGCTACGAAAACCTTCCGATCATGGCCTACTCTACCAAATTTGCCAGCGGTTACTACGGGCCGTTTCGAGATGTTGCCGAATCGGTACCGAGCTTCGGGGATCGCAGTACGTATCAGATGGATCCTGCCAATCGCAGGGAGGCCATTGCCGAAAGTATTTCAGATGAAACGCAAGGTGCCGATATATTAATGGTAAAACCCGCTTTGGCCTATCTGGATGTTATTCGAGAGATCCGTGATAACACATCGCTACCACTGGCCGTCTATAATGTCAGTGGCGAATATGCGATGCTCAAGCACGCCGGCAGTGCCGGTCTGATCGATTACGATCGCGTCATGATGGAAACCATGGTCGGTTTTAAACGTGCAGGCGCCGATATTATCATTAGTTACCATGCCAAAGAGGTTGCCAAGCTTCTAGCATAACTATGCTATAATGCGCCCTTATTTTTTGTAAGAACCGACGCGTTTCGGTTCTTGTTTTAGGACACAACCGTGAGACATTTTTTAACGCTCAAAGATTACACTAAAGAAGAGATTCTCGATATTATCTCTTTGGGACTTGCCATTAAAAAAGAGCTGAAATCGGGCAATACCATCCGCCATCTGTCCGGTCAGACCCTTGCCATGATCTTTGAAAAAAGTTCTACCCGTACGCGTGTCAGTTTTGAGACCGGCATGTTTCAACTCGGCGGACACGGCCTGTTTTTATCCCATCGCGACATTCACTTAGGGCGTGGCGAACCGGTTAAAGATACGGCTCGTGTCATCTCATCGATGTGCGATATGGTCATGATACGCACGTTTGAACACTCTAAAATTGAAGAGTTTGCCGCCTATAGCAGTGTACCGGTGATTAACGGGCTTACCGACTCCTACCACCCCGTTCAGCTGTTAGCCGACTACATGACCATGATGGAGCACTCCAAAGCAAAAAATCCTGTTGTTGCCTACATTGGCGACGGCAACAACATGACACATTCATGGCTCATGCTTGCCGCCAAACTCGGCTTTGAGCTTCGTGTTGCCACCCCCAAAGGCTATGAAGCCGATGCCGCCATTATTGCTCAGGCACAACAAATTGCCAAAGCAAGCGGTGCCTTACTTCGTTTTACACACGATCCTAAAACGGCTGTCCGCGGTGCAACGGTCGTTACTACCGATACCTGGGCATCTATGGGACAAGAAGAGGAGAAAGAGGCACGACTTAAAATTTTTGAAGGGTTTATGGTAGATGATGCCCTCATGGCAACAGCAGATCCCGATGCAATCTTTTTGCACTGTCTGCCGGCATACCGTAACCAAGAAGTCAGTGAAAGTGTTTTGGAGGGAGCCCAAAGTGTTGTGTTTGATGAGGCAGAAAATCGGCTTCATGCACAAAAAGGGTTGATGGTTTGGCTTAATAAACAACAAAAACGGCAATAATGTCAAAAAAGCATCACGCAATCAGGATTATTTGGCTATAATGCCAACAACATATTGTTGAGAACATTTTTGCCGCTTTTGGCACTTCTACATCCGCACATACACAATCGTAAAATTTTTACATGTAAATTGGTGATGACGTAATCCTTTTTCAACAATATAAATTTATTTGAAAAAGAGAGTTTTATGTCTCAAGAAACAACTTCTACAGAATCCTCGACAACTATTGAAAATAGTTTCGAACAGTTTGGCTTTAAACGCCCCATTATGCAAGCGCTGTCTCATGCCGGTTTTAAACTGCCCAGTCCCATTCAGTCCATGGCAATACCTATTATTATGGAAGGACGCGACGTCGTCGGACAAGCACATACCGGAACGGGAAAAACCGCCGCATTCGGTCTGCCGATCTTAAATAACATGCACCTCAAAGGCGGTGTGGAAACCCTGGTAATTACTCCGACTCGCGAATTGGCCAATCAGGTCAGTGACGAGCTGTTTAAATATGGTAAAAATCTCGGTATTCGCACCGTAACCGTCTACGGTGGCAGCTCTTACGGCCGTCAGCTCGGTCTCATTGAACGTGGTGCGCAAGTCGTTATTGCCACACCGGGACGACTGCTCGATATTTTAAAACGCAATATGATCAAAGACTTCACCCCCGCTACAATCATTTTGGATGAAGCCGACGAAATGCTCGATATGGGTTTTTTAGACGACATTAACGAAATTTTTTCTTATCTTCCTAGCAATCGCCAAACCCTGCTCTTCTCAGCCACCATGCCACAGCCTATTAAAAAGCTTGCGGAACGTATTTTGGTCAATCCGGAATTTATCTCCATTACCAAAGGAGAAACCACCAACAAAGATATTGCCCAACAGTACTATGTTATTGACGAAAATGAGCGTGACGATGCCATTATTCGACTGCTGGACACGCAAGAGACCCACAAGGTCGTTGTCTTCTGTCGGACTAAAAGAGAGGTCGATCGTCTCTCCAATGTTCTTTCTGCCGTGGGCTACAGCGCCAAAGGACTTCACGGTGATATGGAACAACGCCAACGTGAATCTGTCATTCGCGGACTGAAAAGCGATGGGGTTGATATTCTCGTTGCCACCGATGTTGCCGCGCGCGGTATTCATATTAACGATGTCAGTCATGTCATTAACTTTCATATTCCGTTTGATCCGGAAAGTTATGTCCACCGTATCGGTCGGACGGGGCGTGCCGGACAAAAAGGAATGGCCATTACACTCGTTACCCCGCTAGAGTTTAAGGAGCTGCAACGTATTAAGTCCAAGGTGGGTACCACCATGGAACATGCCTTTATTCCAAGTAAACATGACGTCAAAAAAGCCGGTTTGGATCGACTGATTCATGATATTGAAAAGCAAAAAATCTATGATGAAGCACACCTTATTCTTGATGCACTCAAAAACGATATGGATATGGAGCAAATCATCTACAAGCTTGCTTCCATGCTACTGGACAATCAGCGTATTAAAGGACCTAATCATATCGGTATTGCGCCTGAACGTCTGGAAAAAATCATGCAAAATCTTGATAAACGCGGCAATGACCGACACCGTTCCGGTCACCGTCACCGGTCACACCGTTCACGAAATCGCAGTGGAGGTTCGCACCGATCCCACCGAAGCAGACGCCCTAGAGATTAGCGCAGAGCTTCTCTCTGACCCTGCT
>JALSLA010000035.1 GCA_026988515.1 Helicobacteraceae bacterium
CATCATCGATCCAGCCGTCAAGATCACCGTAAAATTCATCAATACTGGCTTGTTCTAGTACCGGAATGTACTGTTGCAAAAAATCGTAAAGGGTTCGCGAGAGCGTTTTGTAGAGTTTCATATTGGGTGCTTTCACGACAAGGTGCGGACAGCGTTGCAACGCTTCAGCAATACTCATGGCCGTGGTAATCCCGTAGGCGCGCGCTTCATAACTTGCCGCAGTAAGAATGCCGCGAATGCGTCCGTCGGCATCGGTAAATTTACTCAGATCGTCGACACTGTTGTCATAGTGTTGAAAAAAGGCACCGACAAAGGCACCGCTGTTGGCAGTATCGAAGTGCTGTTGTACGGCATCGTGAGCAAAAATATACGGATCGCTCCGTCCACCGACGGCAACAGGAATATTGAGAAGTGACGTATCTTGCGTGCGTTCGGCTGAAACAAAGAAGCAATCTAAATCTACATGTATTTTCATTGTTGTAGAGTATCGAGACTGTGAAACGGGAGGTGAAAATATGACACATTGTCAACGAAACGGCTTAAAAAAAGTATGCGTTGCCAGAGCTAAGAGCTCGCGATCTCCTTCGCTGTCGCCATAGGCATAGATGGTTGTAAAATGTGTAAGGTTGTAGCGCTCTTTAACACGATTGACCTTTTCAATACCGTAACAGTTTTTGGTGTGAAAATGTCCGTTGAACTTCCCGTTGGGAAATGCCAATTCCGTGGCAATGAGTGCAATATTGTGGCGTTGGCACCACGGCTCGAGCCAGCACCGCAGTGAGGCAGAGACAATCACGACGGTATCGCCGCGCCGCTGATGATTGCGAATGGCCTGAAGCGCTTTGGGGCGGATAATAGCATCGATGTTACTGCGGGCATACTCGCGTCCGAGGCGTTGAAATTCTTCTTTGGAGAGACCGTTGAAAAAGTGCTTTAAAAAGATCGCTTTGGCGCGGTCATTGGGAATGATTTTTAGTTTATACAGCAGAAGCATCGGAGCAAGGTAGAGTAGACCCAGATAGTAGCGTTGCGCGCCGCGGGCGAAAATGGTAAAGGTTTCAAGAGAGTCTCTGGCGGTAACGGTTCCGTCAAAATCAAACAGCGCCAAGGTCATGGGTAGTACCGTTGTAAAAAGTAGCAGTCACCGCGAGGAAGCCATGAGGGGAGGGTATAAAATTTTTCTTTGATGGTATTGAGAACTGTTGTTTTGTAGGCATCGTAGTCAAAGCCTTCACAGGTCAGAAGATGGTATGTGGCGCCTTCAACAGGCAGCTCTTCAATGGTAATGCGGTTGCATGTCGACGTAAACAGTGCGGTGTCTCGGGTGTTGAATGCACGTTTGTCAAAGAGTGCAAAGGTTTGGTTTTGTAGTGTTGTGATGTCGAAAAGTTTGTCGTCAAGCCGACCGTATTTATTGGTATTGTAGAGCATGTGAATATCGCGATTGCAGTGATACGAAAGCAGTGCGGCGGTTGAATAACCGTAGGCAAAGAGTCGGCTGATATTGTGCGCATCGAGTGCTTTACAGATGGATTGCGGGTGGACAAACAAGAGTGCGGCACCGTATTTTTTATGCTCTTTGAACAGAGAGATCGGCACCATTAAAATGATGAGCAGCAGCGTAATATGGAGGTAGGAAAAGCGGGCATTATAGCGAATAAGCGTACGCAGTGTCTCGGGACTGAGGCTGCTAAAGAGCATAAACAAATATGGAATAAACAGCAGCAGCCAATGCAGTCCGATACTTTTTTTAAGCGAAACGATAAAAAAGATACCCAATGCTACCGACAGTACGGCAATGCTGAGGTTGCGAAGCGTGACACTTGGCATGGAAAAACGTGCTTGTATCAGGTAGTAGAGTCCCCACGGCGTCACGAGATAGATCAGGATTATGAAGTACAAAATGACGCTTTTGAATTGAAAATGGCTCTGCGCCGTACGGGAGAGAAAGTTAAACAGAATATTATTCCAGCAGTTATGATAATTAAAATAGAGGTTTTGAGCCACGAAGAGCAGTACCACCATGAGAATAACAGCACTGTTTTTAAGCGCACGTTTGCGGTAGGTATACCCAACAAAAAGCAGTAGTCCCAGCATCAAAAAAACAGCAAAATATTTACTTAAAAATGCCAAACCCAAAAAGATGCCGCTAAGCACGGAGTAGCGTAACCACTGTTTCGTCTCAAACGAGTAGAGCAAAAAGAGTGTACCTAAAGAGCCAAAAAGAAGCAGCGGTATGTCGTTGGTGATCATGACAACGAGCAGGTCAACAGGAGAAGCCAGCAGGGCTAAAGCACTGAGCAGAGCGATCTCTTTGCTTACATGTAATGTGAGCATACGGTATAGAATATAAGCGACTGCCAGCATTGTAGCAAAAGAGAAGAGGCGGTAAAACAGGTAGTTGTCACTCACGAAACTCATGAGATAGATGAGCCATCCTACCATGGGCGGGTGGTCATAATACCCTGGCATCAGATGGCGTGCCCATGATATAAAATAGGCTTCATCTCCGGTGAGCGGCAGTAACAAGAGAATAAGAAGTTTGAACGCGACAATCAGAACAACCGCGCGAATTTCCTTGTTATAGTTGTGTGTCATAGTCTCATTTTCTTAAAAAGCGACTCGGGAATGCAGCGGATAACGAGCATGATATAGCGCCAAAACCATTTGCTGTAGAGCACATCGACACCGCGCTGTTGTGCATTGAGAATATCTTCGGCAATTTCACAAGGCTGGGCAGTGAGGGCTTTGGGAAGATTCATGCCGGCAGTCATTTTGGTATTGACAAAGCCGGGTTTAACGGTCATGACATGCACCCCGCTTGCATACAGACGATTGCGAAGTCCGCTGAGGTAGGCACTAAAACCGGCCTTAGCGGCACCGTAAATATAGTTGCTTTGACGTCCTCGGTCTCCCGCAACGGAGCTGATACCGACAATAAAACCTTCGCGTCGCTGTTCAAAGTCATTGGCAATCATGTTGAGAAAACAGACGTCGGCACTGAAATTAACGCTTATTGTTTGCAGTGTCTCATCACAATGGCGCTGTGCTTGCGCTTGTTCTGTCATGTAACCGGCGGCCATAAGAACCCCTTGAGGTTTAGGGTGAAGTGCATCGTAAAAAGGGCGGTGTGAGGCAATGTCGCTGAGGTCAAATTCATGAAGCGAAACATTAATGCGGTAACGAATGCGCAGATCTTGCGCAAAATGTTCGAGTTCCGCAACACGGCGTGCCGCCAGCGCCAGATGGCTTCGGTTGGCAGCATAAGCGTGGGCAACTGCTTTGGCAATATCGCTTTTGGCACCGATAATTAACAGGGTATTCATGGTTAAAGCTCCAGACGTCGGGATTGCAGTGATTGAAAGATCTGATCCATCTTTTGCTCTTTTCGCAGTGCTCTGAAGCGATCAATATCGGGGTAGCCTTGTTCAAAAGTCTCTTTAGAGGCGCGCACGTCTTTGCTTAAATAGAGCCTGCCGCCGTAACGCAATACAATGGCGTCAAGAGCATCAAGCAGCGTAAAGAGAGCGGGTTCAATTTTGAAATCGAGCGCTAAAGAGTAGCCTTCCATGGGAAAAGAGAGCCAGTTCTTGTTAGCCTTGCCGTAAAGCTTGAGTACCGCCAAAAAAGAGCCTTTTTGGCTGAGGGCAATGGTCGTGAGAATCTCTTGGAGCCCTTCGTAGCTCTGTGCTTTGGGCAGGATACACTGGTATTGGGTAAAACCGTCTGCACCGTAAATACGGTTCCAGTTTTGTACGGCATCAAGCGGATAAAAAAAGGTGTCGATGTCAACCTTCTCATGGGAGATTTTCTCACGGATTCGATGATAGTACAATTGGTTAAAGGCTTTGACGCTAACGCTGTTAAGAGCCCATGACGGGAATACAAAAGGGACATTCAGTTTTTTTGCATTGCCATACTCACAAGAGCCTTTATGACTGAACCTGCCGCACATAAACAGTGATCTTCCCAGAGATTCTCCCGTCGCCAAACAGTCAATCCATGCAACGGAGTAGGGTGTATCTTTGTAGGTTTCAAATGCTGCAAAAGTCTCTTGAAGATCTCTGTTTTTAACGGTGGTCTGCTCGATGGTAGCGGAGGGTATTTGTTGCAGTGAGAGCTTGGCGTCTAGAATGATGCCCGTCAACCCCATACCGCCGCAGGTTGCATAAAAGTATTTTTTATTTTTGGTATGGGAGCAGGTAATCACCTTTCCGTGAGGAAGCATCAGCGTGAACTCTATAACCGATTGGCTAAAACACCCCTCAATATGGTGGTTTTTTCCATGAACATCAGCGGCAATGGCGCCGCCTACGGTAATGAGCTTGGTACCGGGTGTGACTTTTAAAAACCAGCCTCGCGGAACAATGACGTTAAGAATCTCGCTGAGCAAGAGACCGCACGCTACATGTAAAATACCGTTGATTTCGTCAAAATCTAAAAAGTAATTATATGAGGAGGTTGTAATGACGTGAGTATTCAGGGCGCTGTCGCCGTAGCTTCTTCCGTTACCGTAAGCAATGCACGAGCCGGCTGTTTTAAGGTGCCGGCGCAGACTCTGTGTGTCAGTCAGTGCAAACGTATCTGCTTCAATGACGGGGTATCGCCCCCAACCCGTAAGTTGCATGTTAACTCCTAAATACGAATTTTTTATCTAAGAGATATTTGAGAATATAACCGATACTTAAGCCGATGAATGCACCGACATATTTGGCAGCATCACTCTCAAATGCCTGATTAAACCCAATTTCAAAGCCCCAAAATACGGCAGTGGTTACGCCACCCATAAAACTGTAAAGCAGAAATGTTTTGCCGTCGTCTTTTCGATTTTTAGGTGTATGAAAAAAGATATACTTTTTATCCAAAACATATTTTAGCACTAATCCGACCAGAGTACCGAAAAACATGGCAATATAGAGAGCGCCGGAGTCGCTGTAGAGGCTCAAACTGAGATATTGGCACAGTAAATTTGCTGCGGTAGCAATGAGGGCAAAAAGAATGTAGCGAAGAGCAAGCATCTAAAATTTGACGATCATGTAAAAACTCAGCAGCCACAAGACAATGGTGATTTGCAGAAACGGGTCACTCAGTACAATTTTACTGGGATTACCGCTGCGCTCTTCTACAAAAGTGATTTGCATATAACGCATAATGCCCAAAATAACAAAAAAACCGCTCAGGTAGAGGTGTGGGGTATGCAGTCGCGCAATGACATCATCGGAAACCGTATAGAAAACGTAGCTGACAATAATAACGCCGGCCATAAGCACCATGCCGGCATTGACAAATTCCAGATTGTAACCGTCAATATTTTTACGGGTCTCTTTACCTTCAAGCGAGAGCAGTACATCGTCACGCCGTTTGGCCAGTGCTAAAAAGAGTGCCAGTAAAAATGTCATGATGATGATCCACATGGAGAGTTCAACGTCAACGACAGCGGCACCGGCAAAAAGTCGCATGACAAAACCGATGGCAATCATAAAAATATCAACAATTGAGAAGTGTTTAAGTTGCACCGAATAGAGTATATTAAGACTAAAATAGAGCAGTAAAATAGTAAACAGCTTGATGTTGAACAGCAGCGCAATCAGCAGCGGAATAATGGAAAGCAGTGCTATAAGCTGTACGGCTTTGCTTTTAGTAATGGTTCCCAAGGCTAGCGGTCGAAACTTTTTATGCGGATGTTTTTGATCTTCTTTAATATCCATAAGATCGTTAAAAATATAGATACTGCTTGCCACCAATGAGAAGAGAACAAAGGTGAGTACGGTTTTTAAAATGAGTACCATATCGGTAGAAAAAGAGAAGAGCAAGGGTGCAAATATAAAGACGTTTTTAATATACTGATACGGCCGTAATAGTTTGATGATTTCGTTCATATGTCTCTTGCTGTCTTAGGGTTTAGTGGAGATCATTATACCTTTTTTATGCTAGAGAAATATTAAGCTAAATGTGTAATAATTCGGTACTATGGAAAAAATAGCTCTTAGTGTTATGGCTGCATTACTGCTGCTTGTTTTTATACAAAAATGGTACGATGTACCGGCCAAGGAGCCTCAGATGTATCAAAAAATTCTGGCTTTTGGCGACAGCCTGACATTTGGCTACGGAGCCGAAGCATCGCAGAGTTATCCGGCATACCTTTCAAAACTCTTAGGTGTTGACGTGATAAACGAAGGCGTGAACGGAGAACTTTCACGTGAAGGAGTGGCACGATTGCCCCTGTTGCTGGAACAGTACCGTCCCGATTTGGTGATTCTTTGCCATGGAGGAAATGATATTTTACAAAAAAAGTCCTTAGAACAGTTACAACGCAATGTAGAGAAGATGGCGGTGCTGGCGCAACAGTCGGGCAGTGATGTTTTACTGGTCGGTGTTCCCGATCTTTCACTGTTTGGTCTGGATGTTTTGCCACTCTACGAACGCGTGGCTGACCGGCACGGCTTGATGATCGAATCGGATGTTTTAGCCGAAATTCTTAGCGATACTACGCTTAAGAGTGATAGTATTCACCCCAATGCTTCGGGCTATGCCGCGATGGCACAAGCACTGTACAAGGTGTTACAAAACCCCTAAAGTATTGAGGCAATCTCAGAGACTGTTTTGGTACACTGCCGTACCGATGTCTGGGTGCTGTTAATGGTGTAGCACGTCTCTTCGATCGAACCGATTTCACCCAGATTTTTGGCATAATATGATGTCAGGGTGAGCGTTACATCAACACTCATCGGAATATTTTCATAGGTAATATCGGAGCTGGAAAATCCTTTACAGCTGATCATAATGACATCATCAAAAGTTTTTGTGTGAACTGTTTTGGAGTCAACATGACCTGCAAGGCGACAGCTCAACGGCATTTGAGAGTCACCGCTAAGGGTTTCAAGAGGAATATCGATGACGGTATTGGCAATGGGATCATTCATATCGGCATAGCGAACTATTTCGGCGACATAATCGGTAGCCGTCTGTGTAATAGCTGTTTGTGTTATGGTGTAGGTAGTATCCAAGTTTCCGTTTTCATACGTTTCGACGCTGTTGTTACCGACTCTGTACTCTTGGGTTGTGTCGGATTCTTGTGTCGGAATGCTGTCATAGGTTTTATTGCCGGAATCATCCGTGTAGGTACGTTCAAGAAAGGTACTGACCTGATTTTGCGTCGGAACAATGTATTGACTTAAATCATACGTAGCACTTGTCTTGAAATCCAAAGATCCGGTAGTTGAACTACTGCTGCTGCCACCGCCACCGCATCCACTGCTGAGGAGTACCAAAGAGAAGGTCATAAAGGCGAGAAGAAGAGAGCGAGACATTAAAGAGTCCTTGTTGTGAATTTTTATGATGCATTTATTGTAATGTATTACAATTAATGCAACATTAAATTTGTGATTCTTAAAGTAAAATTTTATGATATAACTAATCAATCATATTATAAAGATTTTTAATAATACTTTCTTATACTACCGCTGTCTGTTTCAAGAAGTATGTTATTTACCCTTTAGGTTCCGTTTCCCCCTCATATAGAGGAATCTAAAGCGGTAATTGATAGTTTTCTCTCCTTACAACTGATAACAGAATGTCTTGGCATCGTCTCATACAGCATGGGGCTGTCAAGATCAACAAGTTGTATGACATCCCGATGTGCCATGGCGACACTTAATGCCGCTTCAATCGAGTAGATTCCCTCAAGCATTGATCCCATCATACACGGAACACGGTATTTTCGACAGAGTGCAATAATCTCCAAAGCACGGGAGATACCACCGCATTTCATTAGTTTAATATTAATTATATCAGCACTTTGAGTACGAACTATTGTTGCGGCATCTTCGAGTGAAAAGACTGCTTCATCGGCAATAATATCTATGGGGCTGTAGTCGGTAAGGGCCTTGAGAGCATGCCGATCATCGGCACGGACCGGCTGCTCAATAGCGACAATATCAACATCTTTGAGTGCATCAATAACGCGAATGCTCTGTGCATAGCTCCATGCCTGATTGGCGTCAATCAGAAGACGGGCGTGTGGAACCGCTGCGTTTACATGTAAAATGCGTGCAATATCATTACCATCGGATGACCCTACTTTAATTTTTAAACAGGTGTAGCCGCAACGGTATGCTTCTATCGCATCATCTGCCATTACCTCCGGTGTATTGAGGCTGATGGTGACATAGGTCGTGAGGGGTTGATGTGTACCGCCGAGAAAACTTACCAGTGATTGGGATGCCTGTTGGGCATAGAGACGGTAGATTGCCATGTCGACGGCAGCTTTGGCACTGCCGTTATGAGGAGAGCTTTGGTGCAGGGCGTGCAGCATGTCGTCCATAGTCGAAAAATTTACATGTAAAATTTTTGGAGCGATATATTGCATCAGCACGTTGCGGATAGCGTGCAGGCTGTCACCGGTAATGGCAACGGTAGGCGGTGCTTCACCAATGCCGCAGAGCCCCGTGTCGGTATGAAGGGTAATGCGAAGACTCTCCACCGCATCGACCCGTCGCAGTGCCGTAATAAACGGTTTTTTCAAAGGGATACTTTGGTGTTCAACGGTAATATTTATAACGGTCATGATGCAATCTTCTGCAATACCAGCGCAACACCAAGACCGGCAAAGGTGCCAACAAGATAGCCCATCACCGCCATGAGCACCGCCACACCAATCAGGGAACGATGATAGGCGGCAGCTAAAATAGGAGCTGAGGCAACTCCGCCGATATTGGCTAACGATGCCACGGCAATACTAAAGAGATCCAGCTTGAAGATTTTGGCAAGGGTTACCATGATGAGTGCATGAAGTGCTAAAATAAGGATGCCGGCGAGCAGATAGAGCGGTACGTTCTGCATCCCTTCAAAACTTGCACGTGAGCCGATCAGTGCAATTAAAAGGTAGAGCATGGTTGCGGCAATATTACCGCTGCCGTAGAGTTGTCGTAACGGAGTGAATGAGGCACCGACACCCAAAAGCGTTGCTACGAGTACGACCCATGTGGTACGGCTAAGCCCTCCGAGTTGTGCGGCAATGAGTTGGGTGAAGAGTGCAACACCCAGCGCCAGCAGCAGCAGTGTCGCATATCGGGGTGTTCCCATGTCGCAGGCACATCCGAGTTCCTGAAGACGATCATCGGAAGCTTCGGCTTGAGTAAAGTGATTAAACCGTGCGGCAAAAGGTACGAGCGCCAGTAGGAAGAGGACCCACAAGGCGTAATCAACCGAATCAACAATCAGTGCATAGCCCATCATCGTTTCGCTGACATCCAAGGCTGAAGCAACGGCGAGCATGTTGGCCGTTCCACCCATCCAGCTACCGCAGAGTGCCGAAAAAAGTCCTGCCTCTTGGGTATTGAAGCTAAAGAGCGTAAAAACAGCGACAAAGGCAAAGGCAATGGAGAGGGTGGCACTGACATAGGCAATGAGCAGTCTGCGTCCCAAATGTGCAAAGGCGCCAAAATCCAACTGCAGCAACATTAAAAAAAGCATGGCAGGCAGCAGATTGTTTTTGGCAGTCTGGTAACTGGCATCAATGAGGCTGTTGGAATCCCACAACCCCAACGCTGCCAGGACCATGGCACCGGCGTAGATGAGTACCACAGCAGGAATTTTGTCAAAAACAGCATGCAGCTTTTGACGTTCGGCAATACCGAAACATGCCGCAAGGAGCGCAATAGAAAGAAGATACAACAGAGGTGATTCAATCATACTGCTATTGTATCATAAGCTAAAGCATGGCACAATTGTTTTTATGTATTACGATTTTGAGTTTTGGGTGCTCTTTAGCACTTTTTTTCTGGTACTGACCTATCTGGTGCTTGGGTTTATCATTGCTTTTGAAGTGGTATTGGCGATGAGCGGTTCGTCGGTTGCATTGGAGTGGATCAAAAAGCACTGCAGCTATAAAGAGCTCTATGCCGAAGTGATTATTTTCTATCCGATGATACTGTTAGGGTATCTGTTCCTTGAGGTGATACCGCACTACCTCTTTGGCGTGCATAAGGCAACATTCGATATGCAAGAGCTTTTTGACAAACTCTATCGAAATTAACACAAAGAGAGGCGATGCCCAAATATATTATTTTAGATACGGAGACAACGGGAACCCAAGAGCATGACCGTATTATTCAGTTGGGTTACTTGGTGTTGGATCATCAAAAAACCGAGGTCTACAACGAGTTTTGTTCAAGCGATATTCCGATTACGTATCAAGCAATGGCGGTGCACGGGATTACGCAGGAGACCATTGAGGGGAAACCGTCGTGTCACGATACGGAAGCGTTTCAACAGCTCAATGCGTTAAACGTCAATGAGAATTATCTTATTATTCATAATGCCCCGTTCGATTTGGGTATGTTAGAAAAAGAGGGATTTACATGTAACATGAAACTCATTGACACGCTACGGGTTGCCAAGCATGTTTTTGAAGATGAAGAGGCGCATGGACTGCAGTATTTTCGTTACAAACTCGGGCTATATAAAAAAGAAGCGGCCGAAGCCGAAGCATTGGGTATTGTCGTTAAAGCACATGACGCCATCGGTGACGTGTTGGTGTTAAAGCTCTTTTTGAGTGAGCTTCGTCATGCGGTTCAAGAAAAGTTTCCCCGTGTCAACCCGGTAGCGATGATGGTAGAATTAACGCAAAAACCGGTCCTTGTTCATACAATCCGTTTCGGAAAATATCGGGGTAAAAGTCTTGCTGACGTGGCACAAGAAGATAGCGCTTATCTCAACTGGATGCTCAAGAACATGGAAAACCTAGATGATGATATGCGCTACAGTATTCAATACTACCTTGAGAGCTAGAACATGGTTTTGGTGGAGGTGACAATCTCGCTCAGGCGGTAGGCGGCATCGCGGTGACGGCTTCGGGCGGCTTTTTTCCATAGCACTTGCGCCTGCTCAATACTTTTACTAACGCCCTCGCCTTCAAAATACATCATACCCAGATAGTATTGGGCTTCGGCATGGCGTTCATAGATTGCCAACGGGTAGAACAGTTCATAGGCTTCTTCAAATTTACCTTCTTGGTACAATGCAATAGCATCCTCAACGGTCGGTTGCAAAAGATCTCCTTTTTTAGCTATAGTTTATGCCATGAAAAAATATTTACCACTGCATTATCATACCGATCTTATTAAACTTTTCGGTTCGCTAAGCGATAAATCGGCGTTTGCGGCACTACTCTCTTCACTTTTCATTTTGGTTGTATTCTACAATCATTTACCTATGGAGATTCTTGTAACATGGTTTGGTTTCAGTCTGCTCTATATTGTCTTCAAACTGTTGGTAGTCGGTCGGCTCCTTGCCAATATTGAAGATCCGAAAAAACGTGATTATTACATTAAACTGCTTATTGCCGTCACACTCTTTAGCGGACTGTTATGGGGATCGCTCAGTTGGGTGGTTGTTATTTTTGCCGAAACCAGTTACAGTTTTCTGATTTTAGGAATCCTCTTTGGACTCATGTCAGGTGCAATCTCCACCTTTAGTCCGCTGTTTGTTGTTTATGTTGCCTACTGTACGCCGATGATTATTATGCTTTTTAGCTCGTTTCTCTATGCGTCTGACGATGTGCGCACCTACATTGCAATGATGCTCCTGCTTTTTATCTATATTATTATTTCGGCATCGTATCGGATGTACCGCTCACTTGAGCAGGCCATTATTTTAAAAGATATGGTCGAAGCTTCACAGCACGAACTCGAAGAGATTAACCTCTCGTTGGAGAGTCGTATTGACGAAGCGGTACAAAAGAGTCGTGATCAGGAGCTACGCATGCTGCAGCAGTCCCGTTTGGCACAGATGGGTGAGATGATCAGTATGATAGCACATCAATGGCGCCAGCCACTCTCTGCTATTGCCTCAACGGCGGCGTCACTTCAGCTCAAGATCGGTTTGGAGCGCTATGATAAACGCTATTTTAGTGATAATATTGAAAAAATTTCACAATTTTCACAACATCTCTCCAATACCATTGATGATTTCAGACACTTCTTTAAGAGCAATAAAAACGAAGAAGAGTTTTTTATGTGTGAGGTGGCCAAAGGTTCGTTAACCATTATCGGTACGTCGTTGGAAAATAAAAATATTACCGTAAGTACCTCTTATAACAGTGCCGATACGGTGTTGAGTTATTTTAACGAACTCAAACAAGTCTGTTTGAACCTCATAAAAAATGCCGAAGATATTTTACTGCTTAAAAAAGTCGCAAACCCGACCATTAACATACGTACCTACAGTGATGCTACGCATGTATATTTGGAAGTATCTGACAATGCCGGCGGTGTCGATGAAGCAATCATGGATAAAATTTTTGACCCCTATTTTACAACAAAAGAGCGCTATGACGGCACGGGGCTTGGGCTGTATATGAGTAAGACCATTATTGAAGAGCACTGCTCCGGACGACTCAGTGTCGCCAACAATGAGCGTGGTGCCGTTTTTACTATTGCGCTGGAGGCGCATTCTCAAACAGACGATTCACTTGAGCATGAAAGTGAAGCGGATCGACCTGAACCCCGTTGAGCATTATGGCGTAGTGCAGATGCGGACCGCTGACCCGACCGCTCATACCGCTGAGACCGAGCGTCTCCCCTTGTGTGATGACATCACCTTTTTTGACCCGGATGTCACTTAAATGATAGTAACAGGAGTAGATACCCTCACCGTGGTCAATAACTACAGAGTTTCCGGCATAATAGCGATTTTTTGCAAGAACAACGACACCGTCATTGGTAGCATGAACGGGGGTTCCGACAGCCGCTCTGAAGTCCGTACCGCTATGATAGCTTTTTAAGGTGTTGTTAAACATGCGTGCCGTTCCGAAACTGCTGGTAATATGTGAATGCATCGGTGCTATAAAGGGTTGATTCCAGTAGCGTTTCTTATGAAACGTTCCGTAGATTTTCATCGCCTCTTGATATTCACGTGCCGTACGTTTGCGCTGTTGTGCATTTGGAGTGACCTTTGAGGGGGCTACGGTAATGGTTTCAGATTTGTAGTGACCCGAAGTGATATTGAGATCTACTTTTTTTTCTCCGGTATCGTAAGAGATGACGACCTGTTTTATTCCCGGTGCCGATCGGTAGTTGACGGGAATGAAGGCAATGTACTTGGAGGTATCGGTAGGATGCCGTAGAATCGGAATACTTTTTTTACCGAATGTGACGCGTGCATCGGAGGGAATCTTCGAAAACGTCAGAACTTTTGTCGTCCCTTTAATGACAGTATCGGCTCCCCATAATGAAAAGGAGAGTACCGTTATGAGTGCAATAATGAGTTTCAATACGATCCTTTTTAGCTACAATGTGCTCATGAATATAGTAAAAGACATTGTAGCCAAACTCCATGCGAAAGAGAATGTTTTTTTGACCGGCGGCGCGGGAGTCGGGAAAACAACCGTAACACGACAGATTATTGAAACGTATGTTTCTCATGGAAAAAAGGTGGCCCGTTTGGCTTCTACGGGCATGGCGGCAACACTATTGGGCGGTCAAACCCTGCACAGTTTTTTTGATTTGGGTATTGCCAAGAGCATTGCCGATTTGGAGTTACGCCGTAAGCTTGAGATTACAAAGAAAATACGTAAAAAAATTGTTTCTATGGATCTTATTGTCGTTGATGAGATCTCCATGGTGAGTGCGGAACTTTTTGATATGCTACGGCTGCGACTGCTTCAAGCAGAGTTTAACGGGGTATTATTGGCGGTAGGCGATTTTTTACAACTGCCTCCGGTTGTTCGCGGTGAGGCAGCGGTATCATTTGCTTTTGAATCGGAATCGTGGCAACGATGCTCTTTTCAAACGGTCGTATTAACCACGATGCATCGAACACAGGATGAAGCGTTTATTGCATTGTTGCAAGCCGTTCGATTCGCGCAACTGACACCGTACTGTCTTGACTATTTGGAATCTCTTATTAAGCCGTTGCCTTCGGATCTTTCGAGTGTTACATTTCTCTTTGGAAAAAATCGCAGTGCCGATGAGCATAACATAAAACTTCTGGGTGCGCTAGAAGGAGCATCGCATCGCTTTGTTACAGAAACGGTTGTGCATGATCCGCGCTTGGGAACAAAGGATGTAGAGCGATTTTTGGAAGAGGCACGCATACCCAAAGAGCTGGAACTCAAAGTAGGAGCACCGGTACTTTTTACCCGTAATGCATGGAACTATTTCAATGGAGAGCGCGGGCGCGTTATTGCCATGGGTGTACACACTCTCTCCATACAAAAAGAAGATGGAAACGTAGTGACATTGGAGCGGATGCCGTTTCATAAAACACGCTGGGACGAAAAGATTGTTCACGGGAAACGTACGGTAGTAGAAGAGGTGTTGATAACACTCTATCAATACCCGATTGTTTTGGCTTTTGGTATTACGATTCATAAATCGCAAGGGATGAGCTTGAACGATTTGGTTATTGAGTGTAATGAAATTTTTGCGCCTTCACAATTTTATGTAGCGCTTTCACGAGCTGTATCACCGCATCGATTAACACTGATTGCACCCCGAAGAGCGTGGCACCATCTCTGTTTTGTGCATCAAAAAGCATTGGATTTTGTCAGGGAAATTGATGATAATGCAGATGTATTAGGGTGAGTATCCCTAATACATGTAAAATAGCGAGCGTTTAGAGATCGTTAGCGTGATCCGCAAGATATTCAGCAACCCCTTCGGTTGATGCTTTCATGCCTTCATCACCTTTGGTCCATCCGGCAGGGCAGACTTCACCGTGCTCATTTGTAAAGAGCATGGTATCTACCATACGGATCATCTCGTCAATATTACGACCTAAAGGAAGGTCATTAATAACGGCGTGACGCACAGTACCGTCTTTGTCAATCAAGAACGATCCGCGCAGAGCAACGCTCTCGCCGAAAAGGACATCGTAGTCTTTGGAGATGCTTTTACTCAAGTCAGCTACGAGTGGGTATTTAATGCGACCGATACCGCCTTTTTCAACCGGAGTCTCTCGCCATGCGAAGTGAGAAAACTGTGAATCAACCGAACAGCCGATAACGTTGATACCGCGATCGGTAAACTCTTCAATGCGGTGCGAAAATGCAATGATCTCCGATGGGCATACAAAGGTAAAGTCAAGTGGGTAAAAGAAGAGAACGGTGCCGTTTTCTCCGAAGTTTTCGTAGAGATTAAAGTCATCTACAATGGTACCGTCGGCTAAAACCGTAGTGGCTGTAAAGTCAGGTGCTTTGTTTGTTACTAACATTAAGTGTCCTTAGATAAAATTTATTTCGCAATTATATCTTAATAAAAATAAATATTTCGAAGCAATAGAAAAAATAGACCATTTTTTTAACAAATTTTAAAGACTTTTTGACAACGATCTGACACTATCATAAAACTGTTACAAAAAAGTTAATAAATCTCTTAAAGTTTGACATAAGTCATACGGATTTTAGAGAAAAGTAGTTACAATAACCTCATGCTTGATAATTATAATAAGATGTTCTTATTATTAAGAAGCGCATTGAGGTGAAGTCACTTTTAATGAGGGGTTATTAAAAGTTGACTTGAATTGTTTGAGTTAAGGAGAGAAAAATGAGTCACAGAGTGAACAGCTTTTCCACTTTGATTTTGGGGTCTGCCCTAGCTGTTACAACAGCATGGGGTTCAGGCACTTTAGAAAAAGTGATGAAAGAGCGGGGATTGAGTGAAACAGACGTTATCCGCGCGGCAAAAACATACATGCCTACCGGTGGTCGTGATGAATATGTTGTATTCAGTTCAGGCGGTCAGTCGGGTCAAGTTATTGTTTACGGTGTGCCGTCAATGCGGATTTTGAAATATATTGCCGTTTTTACGCCCGAACCGTGGCAAGGGTACGGTTATGACGAAGAGAGTCTTGCCGTATTGCGTCAAGGTAATATTCGCGGTCGTGAAATTAACTGGGGCGATACGCATCACCCGGCCATTTCGGAGAAAGATGCCAAATATGACGGCAAATGGCTTGTTATTAACGACAAGGCCAATCCGCGTCTTGCCGTTATTGATTTGGCAGATTTTGAAACCAAACAAATTGTCGTCAATCCGGTGTTTAAATCGGCGCATGGCGGTGCATTTTTTACACAAAATAGTGACTACATTATAGAAGCGGCACAGTACGCGGCGCCGTTTGACAACAACTACCATCCAATCGAAGAGTACAAAGAGAGCTATCGCGGTGGGGTGACCATGTGGAAATTCAATCACGATAAGGGTCGTATTGTTCCGGAAGATTCGTTCACCATTGAGATGCCGCCGTATATGCAAGACTTGAGTGATGCCGGTAAAAATGCTTCGGACGGCTGGGGATTTACCAACTCGTTTAACACCGAGATGTATACCGGCGGTATTGAAGTCGGTATGCCGCCGAATGAAGCGGGGATGTCCCGTAACGATACAGACTTTTTACATGTATATAACTGGAAAAAGTTGGCAGAGGTGGCCAAAGAGAAAAAGAATGTCAAAATCATTAACGGACATCGAGTTATTCCTATTGACGTGGCCGTTAAACATAACGCGTTATTTCTCATTCCGGAGCCGAAGTCACCGCACGGTGTCGATGTGTCGTCTGACGGAAACTACATTACGGTGTGCGGTAAACTTGACACCCACGCTTCAGTATACAGTTTTCCTAAAATAAAAAAGTTAATCGATAACAAAGAGTTTATGGGCAAAGATCCGTACGGGATTCCTATTTTAGATATGAAAAAAGCGCTTCACGGGCAGATTGAGTTGGGTCTGGGGCCATTGCACAACCAATATTCCAACGTTGACGGTGAGATCTATACCTCGCTGTATGTAGATTCGCAGGTGGTAAAATGGAACTACAAAACCTTAAAAGTACTCGATAAAGTCAATGTGCATTACAATATTGGACACCTGTGCGGCATGGAAGGCAAAACCGCCGATCCTCAGGGCGACTATATTATTGCATTAAACAAGCTGGCAATTGATCGTTTTCAACCGGTTGGGCCACTGCATCCGCAAAATCATCAACTGATTGATATTAGCGGTAAAAAGATGGATCTCTTGGTTGATATGCCTTTACCATTGGGTGAACCGCACCAAGCGGTAGCTATTCGTGCGAGCAAACTGCATCCGCATGTGCGCTACAAAATGGGTACGAATACACGAACCGGTCAGATACATGAAGGAAAAACTCTTGCGGGTCAAGAGCGCATTGAGCGCAACGGCAACAAGGTGGTTGTCTATGCAACCATGGTACGTTCCCATATTAATCCGGAACGTATTACCGTTAACAAAGGCGATGAGGTCACCATCTATCTGACCAATCTGGAGCGCGCTCAAGATGAGACACACGGGTTTACGGTCGATCATTATGATGTGCATGCATCACTGGAACCGGGTGAGACCTCGACCATTAAATTTACTGCCGATATTGAGGGTGTTTTCCCTTATTACTGTACGGAATTTTGTTCGGCACTTCATTTGGAAATGATGGGATACCTGATGGTTAAAGATCCCAACAAGAAATATGTCAGTGCCCAAAAACTGAAAATGGCAACCATGTCTCCGGAACAGTTAAAAGCAGAATATGACAAGACGGTTGCGGTCAATGCGGCAACCGACAGTGTCATTCAAAGCGTCGTGAAATTTTTAAAAGAGAACCATTACGAGAAATACCCGATTGTTAAAAATCTTGTCACCGATGCACTCGATCAGTACGGTAAGATTCCGGAACAGAAAAAACTTTCCGATGAAGCACTCAAAGCCGGTGATACGGAAAAAGCCATTCTTTTTGAAAATATGATCTGGCAATTGATGGTGAAGACGGCCGATGTCGGTATTCGTGCTAAAGATACGTTGGTTTCAAAGATTGCTACCCCTAAAAATGCTGCGGCTGAGCGAGGTGCTCGCACGTTTGACGAAGGCGGATGTTCAGGATGTCATGTGGTAGGTAAAGTCAGTTCAGGACCGGATCTTACCGGAGTATTGCAGCGTCATGAAAACGCAGAGAAATGGGTAAAAGATTTTATTATGCATCCGGAGAAAATGTATAATGATCCGTATATTAAATCAATGATTGATTACTTCAATCTCAAAATGCCCAATCAAGGTATGAGTGAATCGGAAACATTGGATATTATTGAATATTTCAAATGGATTGACGAAAACGCCAACCTTTTTTAAGTACTTTCTTTCTGACGCAACAGAAGAGTTTTTCTCTTCTGTTTTGATGTCAATCAATTAAGATACACATAAAACAAGTTATACTTGTGAATCTAAATTAATAATTTAAATTTATAAAATATTTAAGCATACTTTATAAATGTGATTTATTTAGAGAAGGAGATAGTGTGCACCCGAGTTTTCTAAAGTCAAAAATTTTTGCCGGTATTGCGTTGTTAATATTAACCGTAGGCTTTACGGTGCCGATGGTGGCGTTTCACGGAACACTCAATAAAATCCACGAGAACCGAATTGATGAGATCTCACCATGGGCGGCCAAGGTGTGGAACCTCTACTCCAAAGGACGTTATGTGAGTACGACAACGCCTGAAGAAGCCCGTCATGATTTAATGAAAATGATTGAAAACTCTGCTGAAATCGGTGTGGCATCATTACCGCTTTGGGCGGTATCTCTGGAAGCGCCAAACTATCCTAAAGAGGCTTTTCCCGAAGGGATTCCTGTCTTTTTTCATTTTGACGGCTACAGCGGCGAAGTGCATGAGATGAATACCATTAATCACTATGTCGGCATGGATCCGATGTGGGTCGGCGGTACGATTGAACGTGAGATTGGTATTTATGCACTGTTGCTGCTGAGTCTGGGCATGGTGCTTTTTATTGCTTACAATAAAAAGATTTTTACCTACATTATGATAGTGCCGGCACTGCTGCCGGTACTGTTTATAGCAGACTACTCGTATTGGCTTTATTGGTTTGGACACAATCTGCATGATTGGGGTGCTTTTAAAATCAAGCCCTTTATGCCAACCGTTTTTGGAGACGGAAAAATTGCACAGTTTACGACGCATTCGTATCCGACTATCGGTTTTTATCTTCTATTGCTGATTGCATTTTTTTCACTGCTGGCTATTTTGGCACGCAATAAAGCCATGAGAGAATCCCAGGAAGATGGATAGTATTATGACACGCTTGATGAGAATCTTTCTGCTGATGGCACTGGTACATGTCATGGCATATGCCAATGCATTGCAAGATGCTATTGACAACGCAGCGGAAGGTTCGACAATACGTTTGAAAGCAGGAGTCTATTACGGAGCTCTGCATATTGACAAGCCGATGACCATTGTGGGTATTGAAGAGGGAGTGATTATTGACGCTCAAGGGGAGGGTACCATTGTCTCCATTTCCGGAAGTTACGTCACTTTAAAAAATGTGACGCTTCGCAACAGCGGCTCACGACATGACAGGCTAGATGCTGCCGTCTCCATTGAAAATGCAACGCAGTGTGAGGTGAGTGCATGCGTGATTGAAGATGCGCTCTTTGGTATCGATATCAAGATGTCGCACCATATTCTGATTGAACATAATACGATCTCTTCAAAAGATTTGGATTTGGGTTTACGAGGCGACGGTCTGCGTTTATGGTACAGCAATGACAATATCATACGCCATAACAGGCTGATTCGATCACGTGATATGGTGGTATGGTACTCTCACGGAAATATTATTGAGAATAACTACGCTGCCCACTGCCGCTATTCGTTGCATTTTATGTACGCGGGGAAAAACTATGTACGCAATAATCACTATGAATTCAATTCGGTAGGCATCTTTTTTATGTATTCCAAAGATACCGTTGCTACGGGTAATGTGATTAAAAGTTCTTTGGGTGCTACGGGTATGGGTATTGGGCTTAAAGACGTCTCCAATTTTACCTTGGAAAACAATACGGTGCTGTACAATGCGCAGGGTATCTATATTGACCGTTCTCCGTTTGAACCCGATACCAAAAATTTTATTCGGCACAACAAAATTCTCTACAATGCCGAAGCCCTGCATTTTCATTCGTTAAGCGAAAATAATATTATTGAATCAAACACAATATTGGGGAATATTGAAGATGTCGTCAATGACTCCCGCGGCTCTCAAACCGAAAAAAACCTGTTTGTCGGTAATTATTGGGACAGTTATGAGGGATTTGATCGAGACGGTGACAATATTGGTGATACACCGCACAAAGTCTACCAGTATGCTGACAAACTGTGGCTCTATAATCCTGAGGTGAAGTTTTTTTACGGTTCACCGGTGATGTCACTGCTTAATTTTTTAGCAAAACTGGCACCGTTTTCCGAACCGGTTTTTTTGCTTTCGGATGAGAAGCCTAGATTGAAAGAGGGGGTGTGATGATGTCAGAAACTATTACCAAAGAACGACGCCGTTTTATGCAATGGTCCACACTGGGTGCTTTGGGTATTTTTATGGGTGTCGGCATTGTCGGTGCTCCATATTTAAGGGGAAAGGAGACGCGGCTGCGACCTCCCGGAGCAGTGAAAGAGAAGGAGTTTTTAGCGCTGTGTATTAAGTGCGGGCAGTGTCTTCAGGTCTGCCCGTATCACTCCATAAAGCTGGCTGACATTGCCAAAGGTTACGGTGTGGGCACTCCTTATATTGATGCACGTGAACGCGGATGTTATGCCTGTGAAGCCGTTCCGTGCGTATTGGCATGTCCGAGCGGCGCACTTGATCATCATACTGAAAAAGCGACAGACATCAAAATGGGGATTGCCGTCTTGGAATTTCCCGATACCTGCATTGCCATGAAAAACGTACCCGTACCGCAAGGACACGCACAGCGCATGCGGGACTTTCTAG
Source organism: Helicobacteraceae bacterium (assembly GCA_026988515.1). Classification (GTDB taxonomy): domain Bacteria; phylum Campylobacterota; class Campylobacteria; order Campylobacterales; family Sulfurimonadaceae; genus QNZR01. Next base: position 20,793 of record JALSLA010000035.1, read on the forward strand.
ACGATCAGGTCAATGTCACGCAACTGGAGCGTGATGTACTCGAAAAATATGAGGGGTTTGAGGGCAAACCGTGTAGTCTGTGTGCCGATATGTGTCCGCTTCCCAATGCGCTGAGTGCCATTGCAATGGTGCCGGATAGCAACGGCGGCAAGCGGCCGGAAATTTATGACGGGTGTATCGGCTGCGGGGTTTGTGAAGAGGTATGTCCCGTCAATGAGCCGTCTATCGTGGTCAAACCGCGACTAAGCTATGAAGCGTATTATGAGAAGGGGGTGTCATAATGAGACACAAAGTGATAGGTCTGGTATGCATACTGTTATTGGCAGGATGTTCAGAGACAAAAGAGCAGCAGCAAACAAAGCAACATGATATCGGCAGTATTGAAGTGGTTGAAAATGCGGATGCATTTCAACAAAAAGTGGCGGTATCCAAGGTGACGAGCGAGGCAAATCAACAATATTATTATGATTATAATAATGACAAAAGCGTCAATCAAGATAAGAGCTATACAAAAATGGATGCCAATTTACGGATACGAAGTCCGTATGAGCAGGTAGCGGTTGAATTGTTGGTGAACAAGCTCAGCAAAGAGTTTATTCTCAAGTGTTCTGCGTGTCATAATGACTACGCCAACGGAATTATCGGTCCGTCACTGCTGCATAAAGACGCCGATTTTATTGTCAATACCATAGCGCAATACAAAACAGGTGCCAAAAAAAATGTACTGATGCATGCGCTGGTCAAACAGATGGATGATTCACAAATTCGTCTTCTTGCCAATGAGATTGCCGCATTTAACAAAAAGATAGCACAACTGCGAGGAAAAGAACAGTGAAACATATTACAGTAGCACTTGTAACGCTTGTTATTATTGGTGCCATGATCTATACGGCATCGCAAGGAGGAGCGTATCACGGCGGTGAAGCAGGCAATGTCATTGACGATATACAGGAGCAAACGGCAGCAGCGACACCAAATGTTCCGGCGGCAACAGATGACCGAGAGATTGAACAAGAGAAGCTTAAAGCCTTGCGCGATAAAGCAGGCAATGTCGGTAAGTTTAACGTATCGCACAATTATAAATCTAAATGTGCTTCATGTCACGGTATGAACGGGGAGGGGATTATCGGTCCGAAACTGTTTGGTCTGGAGGCCGATGCGGTTTATGCCAAACTGCTGGAGTACAAATCGGGTCGCAAAGAGAATTTGATAATGAAAGGACTGCTGCTCAAGCTTGATGAAACAGCATTGCGTGAGTATGCCGATGAGATCGGTACATTTAAAGAGCGTGCCGCCGCACTGCAAGAGTAAGTGGAGTAAATGATGGATAAGTACAACACTCGGGCAACCATTAAAAACACCTCCTTTCTCTCCACATTTGTCGAAACGACGCGAGAGGGAACCAAGAAGCTCAGTTATCGAAGCAAGCGGTGGGTAGTTATTATTGCCATACATCTGCTCTTTTTTCTCTCGTTCCATGTTGATGTTCAGATGTTGGAAGGGACATTGACGGGCTCACGTTTTTTAGGCTTTCACCTGATTGACGTGTTTGCTACCATGCAACTTTTTTTAGCTGCGCATCAACTTCCTGTCAATATGGTTATTGGAACCGTTACCATTATAGTGGTTTATCTTATCATCGGCGGGCGCACCTATTGTGCATGGGTCTGCCCGTACGGACTTTTAAGTGAAATCGGTGAGAAGATACATAACTCGCTGGTTCATAAAAACGTGATTAAAGAACACGCTTTTGATCATCGGGTGCGGTATCTGTTTTGGGCTATTTTTCTTGTATTGGCATTGACAAGCGGCTACTTGGTATTTGAAACCTTTAACGTTGTGGGAATCTTGAGCCGTTTTATTGCATACGGCTGGAGTATTGCTTTGGTCTGGGTGATTGCCGTGTTGGCGGTTGAAATTCTCTTTTCGCGCCGTGCATGGTGCCGTTATGTCTGCCCCATCGGCACTACCTACGGTTTTTTGGGTCCTGTTAGCGGGACACGAATAGAGTGGAATGACAACTGCGATCACTGCATGGTCTGTCATGATGTCTGTTTTGAGCATCAGGTTTTAGAACTTACCAAAGCCAAATACGATAAAGAACGCGAGGAGAAAGGCGTGGTACGCCAATACATTACCGGTGCCGACTGTACGTTGTGCGGGCGTTGTGTCGATGTCTGCCATGAAGATGCGCTCAATTTTAAATTTCGTTTGGAGTCACTTGTATGATACGTCTCAATAATGTGAGCAAAACTTTTGGAACAACCTGTTCGCTTGATCATGTCACTATAGCGTTCAATCAAGGAGATGCCGTGGCGCTGATGGGTGCTAACGGTGCGGGAAAAACGACCTTGATACGGCTGATATTGGGCTATTACCATCCCAGTAGCGGCAGTGTACGTATTGACGGACGCGATCCGATCAAAGAACGTACGGAGATTTTAAAACAGGTGAGCTTTGTACCGCAACTGCCGCCGCCGATAAAACTAAATGTCGGTGAATTAATTGCTTATGTCTGTCGCAGTGCTCAGGTGACAGAAGCGGCAATTTACCAATACGCCGATGAGATGCGATTGGATATTGCACCCAATCGCGGTAAATCGTTTTTTAAGCTCTCCGGAGGCATGAAACAAAAACTTTTGATTGCCATCTCTTTGGCCAAGCAAAGTGCCATCATGATTTATGATGAGCCTACTGCCAATCTCGACCCTCAGGCCCGCGACGACTTCTACCGTCTGTTGCAACACAATGAGCAGAATAAACTGGCGCTTTTTGTGACGCATCGTATTGAAGAGGTTAAAACCATAGTAAACCGTAAAATTTATTTAGATTTAGGAAAGGTGGTATCTGATGAAACGTGTTAAATCTCTTGTGATCATTGTAGGATTGTTGTTGGGTTTTAGCGGTTGCGAGAGAGAGGTCAGTACGACACTGCGACCGGTGCATTGGGATCGTGATATGTGTGAGCGTTGTAAAATGGTGGTGAGTGACCGAAAGCATACCGTTCAGGTTATCAACCCGCAAGACGGACGCAGCTACATGTTTGATGATCTGGGGTGTATGGTGTTGTGGTTTCACAATGAGACGGTTCCGTGGGCAACAACGGCTGTTATTTGGATTACCGATGCTGCTTCAGGAAAATGGATCGATGCTCGAAAAGCATTTTATGATAGCGGCAATATGACACCGATGGCCTATGGTTTTGCAGCTCATGCGAAGCGTAGTGACATTGCAAACGAGAAAAAAGTATTGACATTTTCCGATGTGTCTCAGGAGATTCTTGCATCACAAGACGGAGGCACTCGTTGAACAATTTGTTGCTCATTGCCTATCTTGATCTTAAAGAGTCGCTTCGTGCGCATTGGTTTATGATCTATTCGTTGGTTTTTGGCGGATTGATCGCACTCTTTTTTATTGCCGGCATTACCGAATCGCAGGTGATGGGTTTTAGCGGATTAAGCCGTTTATTGCTCATGTATATTCAGGTGACCGTCATTATTTTGCCGATTTTTATTTTAATTACGACGGTGCGCTCTATTTCCGGAGATCGTGACAGTCACATTTTAGAGTACATGCTCTCGTTTCCCATCTCGTTGAAACAGTACTATTGGGGTAAAGTGCTTGGACGTTTTATTACGGTGTTTCTACCGGTATTTATGGCCATGGTTATTGCTGTTGTGTATGGAGTGTTTCAAGGAGCCGACGTCCCGTGGAGTATCTTTTTTCTCTACACCGGGCTACTCTTTTCCATGAGTTCGGCATTTTTGGGTATTGCTTTTTTTATCTCGTCGACGGTCAAATCTTCGGAAATGGCACTGGGCATCTCCTTTTTTGTCTGGATTGTTCTGTTGGCGTTTATTGATATTGCACTTATTAGTCTTATGCTGCAAAACCGTATGAGTGAAGGACTCATTATTGCCATAGCACTACTCAATCCCATGGAGGTGTTTCGAGTGGCAGCTATTAGTCTGTTCGATCCGGAACTCACGGTCATGGGTCCGGTCGCATTTTATATTTTAGACCTTTTTTCACAAGGAGTTTTTGTAGTGCTTTCGATTCTCTACCCCATTTTTGTCGGCGTGTTGTTTGCCGTAGCAGGTTATAGGGTGTTTCGTAAAAAAGATTTGGTATAAGGAGATTACGATGATAAAACTGATGTTGGCAGCAGTGCTGACGGTAACGTTACTGCATGCAGAAAAAATACATGTAAATAAAAATGACCGCTGTCTGATTCGACAGTTTAAAGTTGCCAAATATCCGCAATGGGTGGCTAAAGTGGTTACGGTTCAAAATAAAAATGTCTATTTTAGCAGCCCCAAATCAATGTTTGAGTATCTGTTTGGAGCTTCACGTTGGCCGGAGTTGGGAGCGTTGAATCGCAACGATATGAAATCGATTCTTGTAACGGATTTTAAAACGGGTCATGCTATTGATGCAACAAGGGCATATTATGTTTACGGCAGTAACCAAGTCTCACCCGGCGGTGATGATTTGGTGCCTTTTGCCTCCAAGTCCGATGCCGAAGATTTTATGAAGCGTCGTCACGGTGCACGCGTATTGTCTTTTTCCAAGATTACTCCGGCGCTTGTCAATTTGATTAACGGACGCATTTAACCCCTGCTTATGCTTTAATAACGGTGCCGACCCCGTCGTTGGTAAAGACTTCCAAAAGCAGGGCATGTTCGACCCGACCGTCAATAATATGCGCTTTCTCGACACCGCCTTCAACGGCTTCAAGACAGGCATCGACTTTAGGAATCATACCGCCGCTGATGGTACCGTCGTTTTTGAGTGCGTGTATCTGTGTGCGGGTGAGTGTATCGAGCAGCTTTTTTTCTTGATCCAATACGCCGGGGATGTCGGTCATAAAGATGATTTTTTTGGCACCGATGCTTGCTGCAATTCTGCTGGCAGCCAGATCGGCATTAATGTTATAGCCCGGGTGTGACACCTCCTCATCGGCTCCAATGGGTGCAATCACGGGAATAAACTTTTCGGCAATGAGATTTTGTACCACAGAAGCGTCGATGTCGGTGATTTTTCCGACCAGACCGTACTTTTGGGCATTAATGGGTTTGGCTTTAATAAAGCCCGCATCTTTACCGCTAATACCAAGTGCTTTGGCGCCGTGATGGTTAATCAGTGTAGTAATCTCTTTGTTGATATTGCCAGAGAGTACCATTTCGACAACTTCCATGACTTTTTCGTCTGTGACCCGAAGTCCGTCGACAAACTCGCTGCCGAGTTGAAGTTTCTCAAGCAATGCACTGATTTTATTGCCGCCGCCGTGTACAATGACCGGTTTAATGCCGACTAGGTACATGAGTAAAATATCTTGGGCAAACTTCTCTTTGAGTTCGGGATTGATCTGTGCCGAACCACCGTATTTAATGACAAAAACGGCATCACGATACTGTTTGATGTAGGGCAAAGCATCCAGAAGGGTTTTGACTTGATCAATTTTTTTTTGCAAAGGATTCTCTTTATATTGTGGTTTCTTAGCGCCATTTTACTCAAACTTCCGTAATAAACAGATTTTATCAATTCATTTAACATAAAATTAACAAAATAGAATTACTATTAAAACTAATATTATTTTAAGGATTTAAAGATGTACAAGACCATACCCTACTCTTTAATGGCGATGGGAGCGATGTCGTTACTGTTTTTTGGATGCGGAAATGACACTGTAGAAGAGAGTCGCACGAATGAGAGTGCTACTGATATTGTGAAATTGGCACCGCAAACAGGAACAAATAACTATTTGTTTTATGGTGTTTCAGATCACAAGGGACTGGGATCGCTCAAAAGTATAGCAGTTATTGACCCCGATAATCCGACAGTACCCGTAGTTCAAAACGGTGACACGTCAGATATTCGACGTCCTGTGTTAAATACACGTTTAGAGTACAATGCCAGCTCGAACAGTTATAGTGATCTTTATGTCGAGAGCGTGATGTATGTATCACAAAAGCGACCGTATAAAATTGCCATGAAAAAAGGCACAGAAGCGCCAACGCAACGTGCACACAGTAGAGAAAACAATACTTCGGGTACCGGAAGGGGCGGAGCATTCTCATATACAACCATTGAATATCTTGGCTCCAAACAGTATTTAAGTCTTAAAAACAAAGAAGGAAAACAGGTACTGGTGACACCGGATATGGAGCCGACCGATGCGGGTTTGCCGTTTGAGAACAAAGAGCTTCTTACCTTGTCGTATACTATGTTTGGTGCAGCAGCTGACGGTTATATTGTTCATGACTCCAATCGATCTGAACTTCAAAAGTGTACACTTGATATGAGCAGATGTTTAGAGCTAAAACAAAACAGCGTAGATGTTGATTTTATAGGTGACGTTGGAGGTGATACGTTATCAGCCTTAGAGATTGACAAAAAGTATTATAGACTCAATAAAGCAACGGGTGAAGTAGAAGAGGTGTTTACAGACGTTAATGCCAGTAACATAAGCAGAACATATTTCAGTGGCGCGAGTATCTACTTTGTTAAAGAAAATGGAAATATTTCTCGGGGTAATATTAAAACAGGCGTTTACAGTGATAATATATCCAAAGACGGTAAAGCGGATAGAATTCGTGCTTTTACGAATGACATGGTAATTTATGGACCAACCGACAGTGAAATGTACGCAGTTAAAAAGGACGGTAGCAGTAGTGAAGCCATCATCCTTGCAATAGCAACTAAAACAGGAGGTCAAAAATATACCTATTCTATGGCAGTAGGCAATCAGTATATTTACAATCTGTTCAAACTCAATACAGAGACCGGAAAGGTGACGTTTCGGGCATGTTTGCTGGAGAATGAGGAAATTGTCTGCAAAGATGAGAGCATGTGGGCTATTGTGGCGGTTGCAAAAGACGGTAAGTTTAACTTTGATTCGACCATACAATATGCACCCTATGCTTTTATAAGAGTTGACGATACAGACAATTACGGCGGCGGAACACTTAAAGCGATTGATCCGAAGCATCCAATGAAAGACGGTATTACTTTGGGTAGAACGGAAACATTTAATTTTCAAACTTTTGTGACCCGAGAACAGACTTTTGCTAATGCTGACGGTAGTCTTGTTTTGTATGCAAAAAATGACTTGGATTATAGAAGTACTGCATTTTATATGAATTTGAATCAACCCGACTCATTAGTGAATATTAGCAATGAACCAATCCCGAACATGGCAGATTTAAGAGGAGAACGAGGACATTGCCACGGCCGCTATTGCAGTGTATGTCATCAGTTTGCCGGCGGTAAGATCTATCAAGATAAAAACGGTACTGCTTCGGCTATAGGTTATAATGTACGATTTGAATTTGAAGATGGAGAGACAGCCGAAGCACAGGTTCGAAAAGGCGAGGGTGAAAACTTTAATATCCCTTTAGAACATATTGTCGGTAAAAATTTTACGGCAGTAGTGTTTAACGAAGCTAATAAAACGGTTATGAATCGGTCTAACGAATACTCCCACAGAGGGGCAGAGTATTTTAACTGTAATTTCTGTCATGGACGACGCGGAGCGCTACGTCATGATGCACCCAATGTTATTACAATTGAGAAGTAGGTATTTATGAAAAGAGAGATGAGTATGCGCTTTATGATATTATCGCTGCTTGTTATCTGTAGCGGATGCAGCATCAAAGATGTGAAGCCATGGGAAAAAGCAACATTGGCAAAAGAGAGTATGAAAGAGGGAGGCGGTAATGTTCTTTTAACAAGGTTCAAACATCATATTTATTTTTCAAAAGAGGGAAGTAAAGGCGGCGGTGGAGTTTCAGGGGGAGGATGCGGATGCAATTAAAAAGAACGCTTTCAGTCGTGACATGCAGTATACTTGCTGCCTCAATCGTGACGGCAGATGACTATGTACGTTTGCAATATATTTATTACGATGAAGATAGCGGACGCACATCTGTTTCGACGCCTGCTATGGAAATTAATAAAGATTTCGGTGTTGATTATACACTTAATGTCTCATTGGTTTATGACAGCCTCAGTGGGGCGAGCCCGACATTTGTCGATGCAAGCAGCGGTGCGACGGCAACGGTGAGTGACGGCGCCGTCTATAAAAACGATATTCGGTTTGCCGATGTTGACTATGCTGACAAACGTAAATCGGTCGGCGTTGCATTTACTACAAGATTTGCATCTCGTGATGCGCTTACTGTCGGTGCAAATTTTTCCAATGAGTATGACTATCGGTCTTATGAGGCTTCGGCAGAGTATCTGCACTATTTGGACGGCAGTAAAAACCAATCTGTCTCATTAGGTGCGTCGTATCAAAAAAATGATGTGAGTGTCTACTGCTCTTTAGGTACCGATATTTGCGATACAAGCAGTGGTGCGAGTGAAAAGATCATGGATCTTGATGTCATCAGTCTGGAAGTCGGATTTACTCAAACGATTGACACAACATCACAAATCAAGGCATCGCTCTTCTATATTGCGGAAGACGGATATCTTTCCAATCCGTATATGCGAGTTGTTAGAGACTATGACAGCAATCCGAAAATTACACCGGAGAAGAAACCTAACAGCCGAAAATCGTACGGACTGTTTTTGCAGTATGCAAAAGCGCTTAATGACAGACTCGCTTTTGTCTCATCCTATCGTTTCTATCGGGATGATTGGGATATTATGTCACACACCGTTAACGGTGAGTTCTATTACGAACAGAGTAGTGCGTTAACGTTAGGTGCAGGGCTACGGTACTACAGACAAAACGAAGCGGAGTTTTATAACGGCAGAAGAGACTATTTTACTACTGAAATTTATGCATCGAGTGATCGGCGTATGAGTGGTTATAACGCGTTAAACTATACTGTAAGTATCGACTATAGGCTTAACGACAAGATAAGCCTCAATGCCAGTATGAGTTATTACGATCAACTGGACTATTTCGATGCAGTCTATTATGGTATGGGACTTAAATACCGTTTTTAATGTTTTGGGAAGTATAGTGTAAATACAGTCCCTTGATGCTCTACGGAATTCACCGCAACAGCAATACCGTAGGTGTCACAAATGCTTTTAACAATACTCAGACCTACACCAAACCCGCCGGCATACTCATTGGCACGTTGAAAGCGGGAAAAGATCGTCTCAAGCTTTTCATGAGCAATGCCGATGCCCTCATCGGTGATGCTGAAATGCTCCGAAGTCAGCGTCATGGAAATATTACTGTGTGGCGGTGAGTATTTCACGGCATTGCCTAAAAGATTGTTAATCAGCATGACCGCTTTGCTCGGTGCCATCATGAGGGTTGTCGGATGCCCCTGAAACGTAACGCTGATCTGTTTGCTTGTTAGGAGTTCGTCAAAATAGGCAATGGCCTCTACAACAATGTTGTTAAAATCGACAAGCGTATCGGCTTCACCTTTTTGCTCAAAGCTCAGGTAGGTTAAAGAGCGGTACATATCGTGAAGTTGCTTGGTACTAATGGAGATATTACGCATTGTTTTTGCATCATAATGCTGCTTTTTAAGGGCGCGTGAGGTGCTCATCATCAGTGCGGTAATGGGAGTGTTAAGCTCATGGGCGGTATTTTTGACAAAAGTTTCGATCTCGTGCATCTTTTTGTGAATGGGACGCATAAAGATCTTTGAGAGTATAACGGCAAGAAGTACGATGACACTAAATACGCTGAGTGACATCCAGAAAATCTTTTCGTTGAGTTGTGAGAGAAGTTCTTTAAAAACTGCGGTCTGTATGATCGTATAGTGAACACCTAAATGTTCATTGGCTCCGGTTGAGATGAGAACGGAGCTGTTACCGTCAAAGTAAAATGTTTCATTGAAATTTACATGTAAATTGAGCGGGGTACCGTAGCGTAGATATTTTGATGCATCCAAAAGTGTCACGTTATAGTGCGGAGGAATATTGTCTAGGGTAAAACCGGTTCCCTCCATATGTGCGGCAATCACTTGAGAGTTAACGGTATCGGCCAGATGGCGCATTTTGTAGTAGAGCATACTCTCTTCACTGCTACGTTGTGCCTCATAAAACCAGAACATCGCCAGTGCCAGAAACAGCAGTGATGAACCCAGATAGAGTCCTAAAAAGGCATAAAATGAGCGGCGTTCCAAAGGGGTCATGTGTGGGTTCTTTCAAAACGGTAACCAATGCCTCTGACGGTGACAATATGCTCTTTTCCCATCATGTCACGCAGCGAACGAATATGTGAACGAATCGTGGCGTTGGTGGGCATTTCATCGTAACTCCAGAGGTTTTGTGCCAGCTCTTCATTGCTGATAGTACGTTCGGCATGACTAATAAAATAGTGTAATATTTCGGCCTCTTTTGCCGTGAGCGTGTAATGTTTGCTGCCGTGCCGCAGTTCCAAGCGCTGCATGTCGTAGGTTACGGCTTCTGAAATATTTACGGTTTCTGAGGTATCAATGTGGAACAGACGTCTGGAATTTTCAATGCGGCTGTGGAGTTCTTCGAGCTCAAAAGGTTTTTTAATATAGTCGTGAGCACCGCTGTTAAATGCCTGTTGCAGGTGATCAATGTCGTGATAGGCCGTAATGATAATAGCGGGTGTGGTATTGTTGAAATGGCGTAACTCTTCTAGAAGTTTCAAGCCGTTTTTGCCGGGAACGTTAATATCGAAAATAAAAAGATCGTAAGCATGTTGCGTAATATGTTCTTGAGCTTCGTCAGAATCGAAAGCATAGTCTACGTTATAAAATTCACGCAGAAAATCGAGTAAAATATCGGAGAGAACGGCATCGTCTTCAAGCAGTAAAAGTTTCATGCAGATGCTTCCATTCTTTTCCTTTTTAAGGGTGTCATTATAGCAAAATATCAGGAATGCTCTTCTCGGGAACCATGGCGGTAGAAGTAGTATATTTTCATGAGCATTTAACTTTTTTCTACAAATGACCGATATACCGATACAATGTAACCGTGCTAAATAGTTTTAAAGCAAGGTTAAAAGAGTTTCGGTTATAATCGTCACTAATCGTTAAAAATTACAAAAAATCTTATGTTACAAGGGTGGAACAGATATGTCGTTACACAGTAAATGGTCGTACGCGATCATCCTTTTTTTCTCGTTAATTCTCTTAACAGGATGTGGAGAGAATAACTCTCAAAAGAATCCAATTACCTCTGCTGTTGGCGGAGGTTCTGCCGCTTCGAAAACCGTAGCGGCGCTTTCGGTTGCTAACGGCAACAGCTTGAGCGTGGATGCTGCCAGCGGACAAGTTACCGTTTATATTCGTGCGCTCAATGCGGCCAATGTTCAAAATACCGAAGGCAATATTACCGCGCAGTACCAAAATATTAACATTCCATCGGGTACTATGACTCCCGGAGTCGCGAAACTTGAGCAGGGAATCGCGACGTTTACCTATACGCCTCCGGATAAGTTGGAAACATTAATAGAGAATGGGGTGACAGGGACACAGTTTCGTTTCTTTAGTGATAACGGCATCGAGACCCTTTTGAATATAAGCTATGTCAAAGTAGCCGATAATCAGGGAACCGGAGGTGGCGGTGATGTTAACAGTATTAGTAAAATTGTGCTTTCGGAATCATCGTTTAGCGTGACACAAGCTAAAGAGACTAAAGAGATTACCGTTTATGCGTTTAACACGAGCGGCGTCGGTGTTGATGCCGGTGTTGTCGAGCTAAAATATCCTTTGAGTGCTATTACATCCGGTATTGATGCCGGTAGTGTACCGTCTAAAGTTGCGATTAACGGCGGTATCGGAATGTTTACGTTTACGGCGCCTTCTGATCTCTCCAAAGCATCGCAACTCTCTCCGGCACGATTTACGGTACAAGATACGGCAAACAGTGCCGTGTCACAAACATTTGAAGTGAGTTACTCATCGTCGGGCGGCACACAGACCAATCCGGTTATTCGTGTTGAAGGTGCGCCTTCGGTGATTACTGAGGCGGGGCAGAAAATAGCCGTAACATTACTTGTCGTTGATGAGAACAATATGCCCTTAAGTGACGGCACTATTGCCGTTCAGTACCCTTCAGCAAGCAACTTGGGGCTTTTTGTTGAATCGGAAGTGAGCATTAAAAACGGTCAGGCTGTTTTTCAATACACCGCACCCGATCCGCTTATTGCCGGAACCACGGCAGAGTTTACGTTCCGCTACAAAGAGAATCCCGCAAGCAATCCGACGGTCTGGTCGGTACAGTTTTCTCCGGGAACGCCGCAGGCTACCGATTCACAGATCAATGCGCTCCGCTATTTCGGCGGTACCGTTATTATTTCTGAAAATTCTAAAAGTGTGCCGATCGACATTTTTGGATTTGACGTGAACAATGCACCGGTCGATACCGGCATTATACGTGTTTCCTATCCGGCAGAAAATTCCGGTGTGGTGGATATTGGAAGAATCAATCCGAGTATTGAGGCGGCTATTGAAAACGGCAAAGCGACCTTTACGTATGTGGGACCGGCAGACTTGAACCGAACCGTTCACAACCTGAACAAGTCGTGGGTAGTGTACCGTTTCTGTGACAAGGCGACGGACAGTTTGGCAGAGTGTGCCGATGTCAATGTGAGTTTTGCACTCGACACCACAACTCCGCAGCCGGATCTGCAGGAGTATGTTATTGACTTTGGGGTAGGCGCGGACAATACACTCAACCTTGATGCATTGACACCGTTTACATTGTCATTGAAAACCCAGGAGGGGAGTGTGGTAGAAGCCGACCGCATCAGTGATGTGGTCATCACTTCCAAACGACCACAACTCGCCGTTATGGCAGATGCCGGCGGCAATGAAAGCATCTCGCTCTCGCTTGGCGGCGGTAAAAATCCGGTAAATGCCTATATTAAAACCGGTACCGTATCGGGACTGGTCGATTTTGAGGTGCAGGTAACTTTTAAAGATACGCAAGGACTCACAAAGGTCGAGACGGAAATTAAAAGTGTTGTAATCTTCTCCGGACCGCCGACAACGCTCTCCATTACCAAAAACGGTTCAAGCAAAGATGTGGCGCAAGGAGCTTTTAAAGACGAGTTGGTGGTACATGTTGCCGACCAATACGGTAACCCCGTCAATACGGAGCCGACGTTTACGGTTTCGGCCATTATTGGGCCGGCGGATGATCCGAACCATCTCTCAACAGAGCGTGACGGTGGCGGGCTTGGAGATTTCGGGTATCTGTACGATCTAAACGGTGCCGGAACCATCAGTAGTGTCGGCGGAGTCACCTACTTCGATACGGTGGGGAACCATGACTTTAGCGCCATAGACATTAACAATGACAAGCTCATTACCTTTACGCCGACTGACAATGCCTACAAGTATCCGGCACTGGGCAGTTGGACCATTCTTGAAATTGTCAGCTCAACACGTTTGAGACTGAAAGAGGAGTATGTGGAAGATCCAAGTATTCCGGCAAATAACTTGCGCTATGTTGTCGGGCACAACTTTAGAGACAGCAGTTGTAACAGTACTATTGGTCACTACAATGTACGTGTTGTTCCTAACGGCGACTCGTTTCAGCTAGATAAAAACGGTACGAGTGTGGTCAATCTCTTTTACGACTACCCGCTTGTCGGCGCAGATGTTTTTGTAGCGGCTAATATTTTAGGGTACTCAAACAGTATCAATAAGGTAGTGCGTATCGGGAATGCTTACAAACGCTTTTTGACAGGTGTCGGCATTAAAGAAGCACGAAAAGTGTCTTATACCGGTGTGGGAACGGTCTATTGGGGACGTGGCGCCAGCACGGTAGATATTATTGATACTGGCTACACCATGCAGTACGGCTATGCACATCCGTTAGCGCTGGTAGGAAGTAAAGGGTTTATTTCGACAGCCAACGTTACCTTTATAGACGGGAATACCAGTAATCTCAGTGCCAATAATCTTGTATTTGACAATGGCACCATATTGGACAATACGTTTACCGGTTGTGACCGAAGTGTAGAGTATGAAGTGTTCATTAATGCCAAACCGGGTGAAGAGGGCACGGTAACCGTTGAGGTACCGAGTCGATTCGGTGCAGAATTAAATTAAGGAGACGAAGTGAAAAAACTAGTAACGTACATAGCGGTACCGCTGTTGGCATTGACACTGCAAGCAGGCGATTGGAAAACACAGTCGCTGGTGGCGGTAGAAGGGGGCATCAGTTCCTTTGATCTCAATAACAATACCGGCGCTCCGAGCGATTCGCAAAGCCCGGCATCGATTGGTCTGAAAATTGGTGCGGAAGCACAGACCTATCGGATTTTTCTAGGAGGACGCACTTACGGTGTAAACGATCAGTTCGATTATGCCAACTCTTTTGGTGCCTCATTGCAGTATCTGTTTCGCTTCTCTACACATTTTAATATTTTTGCGGGTATTAACGGGGGTGTGATCAACATGGAATTTGACGACTCGCTGGGGCAGGTGCGTTCCGTTTCGCAAGGTTATGTCGGCGGTGATTTGGGGGCAAATTTCTCGTTAAATCACAATTTTGATATTGAAGTCGGTGTACGTTATATGAATCTCAATGCTGAAAATACGCGTTACGTCGATGACGGGACGGGAGCGAAAACTCCTTACACATATGACATTGACAATATGGTCACTACCTACGTGAGTCTTGTGTATAAGTTTAAAATTTAACACCGCTGAATAGATATTTGTGTGAGTAGTTATGAGCATCAAATGGTGGAAGCCTTTGTCGATAAACCCGATGTGACGCAGTGGTATGAAGAAGCGTTCGCAACGTATGAACATAACGGTGTCGATACGATGCGCTGGCACTGGAGCTGGTGGGCATTTTTCGGTGGTTTCTTGTTTCTTTTGTATCGTAAACAGTATGTGGCGGCCTTGGTACTTTTTTTGCTCTCAACGGTGGCTTCGGCTGTTCCGTTTGGCGGTTTGATAGTCATGATTTTAAGCGGCGGGTACGCCACCTACTTTGTCTACAAAGGCTACAAAGAGAAAAAAGCGCAGATTGAAGCAGCCATTGATGATGAAGCCGAGCGGATTGAAACCATGCGACGTGTCGGCGGGTACCATCAGTGGGTTGTCTGGATCTATGTCGTTATGGCGCTGTTGTTTTGGTTCGGCGTTGCAGTAATGTTGTTTCCTCTGCTGCTTGATCCGGATTTTTACATGTAAATTATTGCTCACGAGTCGTATGCTTTAGAGCATTTTTAGAAGAGAATGACTATACTGTCAGTATTACAATGACAGGGGAAGTTATGGGTAGGGATAACAGTTCAAGTATCGATTCGGGAAACGGTCATAAGCTGGCATCGTTTTCTGCAGAGCGTAAAAAGGCAATACACGGGGCGTTTCAAGTAGCACAACGTGTTCCCGAGGAGCAGATTGTCAATGCTCGAAAAGCAGGTCATCTCAGTGCCGCCAAAGCCAAAGCCAGAAAAAAAGCCAAAATGGCCAAAGCGTCGCGAAAGCGAAACAAATAGTATGAAACGGTTGTTTGTCGGGCTTTTGTTTCCGTTGTTGTTACTATTGGGCTGTGCCCAATTGCAGCCCGATCTTCCCAAACCTGCCGTTAGCATCAGCGGTTTTAAAATGCTTCCTTCAAACGGTATTGTGCCGCATTTTGAAATTGATTTACGGGTAGTCAATACCGGACGATTACCATTAGAAATTGACGGAGTTGTCTATACCGTCGAACTTGCAGGCAATCGAATTTTAACCGGCGTGGCGAAAGATCTTCCTGTGATTGACGCCTACAGTGAAGGTAATGTCACTGTTTCGGGAACGCCGGATCTGTTTGGAAGTTTGGGGTTTTTTCAAGAGATGGTGCGTCAACGCCGAGATGCCGTTACCTATAAAGTCGATGTTGCCATTGACGTGGGAACTTTTTACCCAACCATTCGTACTACTAAAAGCGGTACGTTCTCGCTTTCGGATGCTCTGAAAAAACCTTCCAAATAATTTACATGTAATTTTTTGCATGCACAAACTCTGCACACTTCCTCACTACAATACTTCTATCATTTCACTTTAGGAGTATGACAATGAAACTGTTTGGACTGTTGATAAGTGCTGTTTTAGCATGGACATCGCTGCATGGTGCGGCATTTGAAAAAGAGGCCGTTTCACGGACAACCAAAGTAACACTGAGTGCTGACAAGCCCTTGGTTGTGGGTAACAATACCGTGACGCTTACATTGACACAAAAGGGTAAAGCTCTCAACGATGCTCAGGTTGTTGTCAAAGCATTTATGCCGGCAATGCCGGGAATGCCCTATATGGAAAGCAAAGTGAACGCATCGTCGTTAGGAGAGGGTGTATACCGTGCCGCGTTGAACTTTTCAATGGGCGGAACGTGGCAACTGCATATTTTTGTTACGCCAAAAGAGGGTAAAAAAGTACGTATTAAAACATCGATCAATCTGTAAAAGGGGTTGCTGTGATCCGTACTCTTTGTGCTCTTATCGGCATGGTTGTGCTGCTCAAAGCGCAACAGCTTGATGCTATTATTGCCCATACGCTAGAGCAGCATGCATCGCTTCAGAGTATTGAGCAGCGTCTGAATGCTGCCGATGCGCCGATTGCCACCTCACAGCTTTTTGCCAATCCGCAATTGGTTGTGGGCATGAATGATATTCTTCTGTCCGATCCGCTCAATCGTTCACAAGAACCTATGCAGACAACAACAGTAGGTCTGAAGCAGCAGATTCCCTATTTTGGAAAGCGTGCAGCGCTCAAAGAGGCAGCTATAGCGAAGAAAAATGTTATGTACCACTCTCTTGAAGCCTCAAAAGTTGCGTTGGTTCGAGAGATTAAACTTACCGCATATACTGTCTGGAGCATTCAAGAGCATCTACGCATTGTTCAGGATTTGATTCGTACGTTAACACAGAGTATGGAACTCTACAGTGTTTACAGTCAGACCGACGAAAGCAGTCACATGCAGATGATGTCAGCAGAGTTGAGTCTCTCAGAGCTTAAAATTAAAAAGAGCGGACTTAACAAAGAACTGCAACGTGCATATGCCCGATTGCGTTATCTTGCGGCAGAAACACTTGAGCATCTTGATATTGAGCTACATGTCAATCAACCGTTGCCGTTACAATACTATCTTTCCCATCGCGAAAACAACCGAAAATACGATATGAAAAAGGCACAATATCGTGCGGCGCTCAAACAGGTGCGTATTGATGAGCTTTCTACAAAGAGCGACCCGTCTCTACAGCTGGCATATCACCACCGTGAAGCGTTTGATGATTATCTCAACGTCAGTATTGGAGTTGCGCTGCCGATATACGGTAGGGAAACTCACCGTATTGAAGCATCGCGAAAAGAGGCTTTAGCTGCGTCACTGCAACAGAGTGACTGGCTGGAAAACATTACGGCACAGTTGCATCAGGAGTATGCAGCGCTTGAAGATGCCTATCGGGTTCATGAGATCATTGTTCATGAGACATTGCCGCAAATTGAACACATGTTTGAATTGGCCGATGCCGCCATTCGGCACGGTGCCGATATGTCGGACTATTTGGAGCTTATCGAAAGAAAGTTACTGCTTGATGAGCAGCGTATTAATGCCGTGGCACGTTACTATGGTGCACAAGCACGTTTAAGTGCTTTGATTGGAGAAAAAAAGTGAAGTTAGCAGTATTAATAATACCGTGGTTGCTTTATGCCGGTGATGTCAGTGTAGAACAGCTTTTTAATGTACAGACACTCAAAGTACAGCGCATCCATACCGCGATAACACAGAAAAATTACGGGTATGTTCGAGCCGATGAAGCACGTATTTATGATGTTGTACCGCGTTTTGGCGGTTATGTTGAACATTTAAGAGCCGATACCCTTTACAAAAAAGTAACTTCAGGAGAGTTGCTGGCAACCATCTATTCTCCTGAAGTCTATCGGGCAAAAGAGGATTACATTAACGCATTGCGCTTTGACAGAAAGCGTGCAAACAAATCAATGAGTCGTAGTGCCAAAGCAAAGTTAGAACTGTTGGGAGTGCCAGCCAAAGAGATTGCCGCCTTGGGTCCCAATACGGCGCCGTCACGCCTGACACGACTGTATGCTCCCCAATCGGGTTATATTTTTGCCAAGCGCATCAACAAAGGAAGTGCCTTTAATGCCAAAGAGATGCTCTTTCGCATTGTCAATCTCGACACGGTCTGGGTCGAAGCGGCATGGCATCAAAAAGAGTTGCCTCTGTTGCATCAGTTTCAGACGTTTCGTGTCAATGCCGAGGGTATTGACAAAGAGTTTAATGCAACAAATGTGATGCTCTATCCGAAAATTGATCCCAAAGAGGCAACGGCAACATTGCGTCTGCGTGTCGATAATCCGCAACATCTGCTTCAAGACGGGATGTATGTAAGGGTGAAAGCCTATGCGCAGGAGCAGAGTTATTTGACCCTTCCCGTGACAGCAGTAATTCGTAAAAACGGCAGATTTTATGCTTTTGTAACCGGAGAATACGAGGGTGAATATGAACCCGTAGAATTACATGTAAAAGTGCTTGATCGCCATACGTATATTATTACCGAAGGGCTGAAAGAGGGTGATGAAGTGGTTAATAATGCGCTGTTTATGATGGATTCTGATGCCCAAATAAACGGTTTGTACTAAGAGGTATGAGATGATTGAAAAGATAATTGCCTTTAGTGTACACAACCGGTTTTTAGTGTTGATGGCGACACTGTTTCTTATTATGGGATCGTACTGGTCACTTAAAAATACCCCGCTTGATGCACTGCCGGATCTCTCGCCGCCGCAGGTGATTGTTCAGGTAAACTGGGCGGGACAGAGCCCTGAGATTATTGAAGATCAGGGCACTTATTTGTTGGTGTCACAGTTTTTGGCAATTGCCGGTATTGAGACGGTTCGCGGGTTTTCAACCTATGGCAATGCGCTGATTTACATTATTTTTAAAGAGGGAACCGATCTGTATTGGGCACGTACCCGTGTCCTGGAGCAGCTCTCTGCCATGAATTCACAACTGCCTTCGGGTATGGAAGTGTCACTCGGTCCAGATGCATCGGGGGTCGGCTGGGTTTATGAGTATGCACTGGTCTCCAAAACCAAAAATCTCGAAGAGCTGCGTTCCTTGCAGGACTACTATTACAAATATGCCCTTTTGGGCGTAGAAGGCGTAAGTGAGGTAGCGTCTATCGGTGGATTTGTACCGACTTATCAGGTGACATTGAGCAATGACACCTTGGTGCAATATGGTTTGAGTATTAATGATATTGTCAAGGTATTAAAGCAAAACAACAATGACACCGGCGGACGTATCGTCATTCAAAACGGATACGAGTGGATGGTGCAGGCAAAAGGGTATTTGCAAAACCTTGATGATATTCGTCATCTGACGGTAGTGACACGAAAGGGTATTCCCCTTCGTATCGGCGATATTGCCCGTGTGGAAAAAGTACCGCAAAACCGACGCGGTATGGCAGATTTAAATGGAGAAGGCGAAGTGGTCGGCGGCATCGTAATGTTGCGTTACGGTGAAGATGTCTACCGCAGTATTGAGAAGATCAAAGCCAAAATGGCAGAGCTTCAGATCGATGATGTTACCGTCGTGACAACCTATGATCGTTCATCACTCATTGAAAAAGCGGTTCATACACTACGAACAACATTGATTGAAGAGAGCATTATTGTTGTCATTATTATCGGGTTGTTTTTATTGCATTTACGTTCGGCATTGATTGTATTGATTGTGTTACCGCTAACCATCGGGTTTGCATTTTTGCTTATGAAACTTTTTGGCATCGGTTCAAATATTATGAGTTTGGGAGGTATCGCTATTGCCATCGGTGCGATGGTGGATGCATCGATTGTTATGATTGAAAATGCTCATAAAAAAATTCGCCCCGATATGAGCAATGCAGAACGAATTGCCGCGATTGTTTCAAGTTCACAGCGTGTAGGACGCCCCATATTTTTCGCACTCTCTTTGGTGGTGGTGTCGTTTTTGCCAATCTTTGCACTCTCCGGTCAAGAGGGGCAACTTTTTACTCCCTTGGCATTTACCAAAACGTTTGCTATGAGTGCGGGGGCACTCCTTTCCATTACTTTGGTGCCGGTATTGATGGTCTATTTTCTTAAAGGGCGCATTCTTCCGGAACAGAGCAATCCGATAAACCGTTTCTTTATCTGGCTGTACCGACCGCTGCTTCTCTACAGTCTTAAGTTTAAATATGCGGTACTGATTCTTGTCGCCGTATCGCTGGCGGCTATTGTTCCGGTTTATGAAAAACTCAACTGGGAGTTTATGCCGATGCTCAATGAGCAGAGTTTTATGTATATGCCGGTTACTCCATACGGAATTAGTGTCGATCAGAGTAAAATACTGACCCAAAAAACCGACAAAATTTTAAAGTCTTTTCCTGAAGTCGAGACGGTATTTGGTAAAGGTGGGCGGGCCAGTACGGCGACCGACCCCGCACCGCTTGGAATGATTGAAACCATTATTACATTGAAGCCTGAGTCGCAGTGGCGCGAGGGTATGACCTATGAAAAGTTGATGGACGAGATGGAAGCAGCATTGCAGGTACCCGGACTTATCAACTCGTGGACCTATCCGATTCGCGGGCGGATAGATATGCTTTTAAGCGGTATTCGTACACCGTTAGGGATTAAACTTTACGGTAATGATGCAGACGTTATGCAACGTGTAGCGCATGATATTGAGCGTAAACTACGCGCTATGGAATCGAGCCAATCGGTGTTTGCCGATCAGGCAAGTGCGGGGTACTATATTGATATTGACATTGATGCGGAGGCGTTGGCACGGTATAATCTTACGAAAGAGACGTTGTTGCAATATACCGCGACGGCTATCGGCGGTATGCAAATTAGTACGATGTATCAAGGATTGGAACGTTACCCGATTACACTGCGTTTGGAAGAAGAGGAGCGCCGCAGCCTTGTCGATATCGGTAATATTCAAATAAAGACCCCGCTGGGCTTTGTGCCGCTGCATACGTTTGCAACTGTACGATACAAAGAGAGTGCTTCGGTGATAAAAAGCGAGATGGCGATGCCGGTGACCTTTATTTATATTACGCCAAAGTCGGGTGTGAGTGCTACCGCTTACAAAGAGAAGGCGCAGCAACTGCTTCAAGATATCGAAATGCCCGCAGGATACTATATGGAGTGGGCGGGACAATCAGAATATTTAGAATCAGCCATGCAGAAAATTGTCTGGATTGTTCCGACGGTACTGCTGCTCATTTTAGTACTGATCTTTTTTGCACTCAAGCAGCTTATACCGACGTTGATTGTGTTTACCACCCTGCCGTTTGCGCTGATGGGAGGTCTGCTCTATATTGATCTGCTCGACTTTAGCATGAGTATTGCCGTGATTGTCGGATTTTTGGCACTGCTTGGTGTGGCGGCCGAGACGGCTATTGTGATGATTGTCTATCTCCAAGAGAGTCTTGAAGCATCCCAAAAGAGATATGGCGACAGATTGAGCATACAACAGATAAATGATGCTATTTATGAAGGTGCTGTACAGCGGGTACGACCAAAACTGATGACCGTATTTGCCATTTTAGCGGGATTGCTTCCTATAATGTACGCCCACGGAGTCGGCAGTGAAGTGATGCAGCGCATTGCCGCACCGATGATCGGCGGTGTGGTCAGTTCGGCAGTATTGAGCTTGGTTATTATTCCGATTTTGTTTGATTTACATGTAAAACATCAACTCAAAAAATCCGTATCGTAATATACATGTAAATGCCATCTTAATGCATATTTGGGTAGGATGATGGCGTAGACATTTAAAGGAGTCTGTATGAGTTTGACGTTTCCGACATTCCCAAAAAACTGCCGATCGCTTCTGTGTCAATATCTCACCCCTGAGATTTTTGAAGCCCTTAAAGATAAAACAACCGCTAACGGATATACTCTTGCGCAAGCGATTCACTCTGGTGTGCAAAATCCTGACAGCAGCATTGGTGTTTATGCCGGTGATGCAGAGTCGTACACGCTGTTTGCTCCGCTGTTTGACCCGATTATTAAAGCGTACCATGGGTTTGATCCGCAGAGCAGGCACTACAGCAATTTTAATCCCGATGCGTTGAACGCAGACAATCCCGACCCTGAAGGAGCCTATATTGTTTCAACCCGTATTCGCGTGGGGCGCAATCTTGCCGATATTCCACTGGGACCGGCCATCTCCAAGGCACAACGTAACGAGGTTGAAGTTCGGGTGTCGCAGGCGTTGAGCCGACTCGAAGGTGATCTCGGTGGCAGTTACTATCCGCTACAAGGTATGCGTGATGCCGACACAGCACAGCTTATCAGCGACCATTTTCTTTTTAAAGCGGGAGATCGCTTTTTAGAAGCGGCAGGACTCAATCGTGATTGGCCCGAGGGCAGAGGAATTTTTCATAATAACGACAAAACCTTTTTAGTCTGGATTAACGAAGAGGATCAGTTGCGTATTATCTCCATGCAACACGGCGGCAATATTGGCGAAGTATTTTCACGGCTTGCCCGTGCGGTTAAAGCATTGGAGCAGAGCATGACATTTTCGTACAGTGATCATTTGGGGTATATTACCAGCTGTCCGACCAATCTTGGAACGGCCATGCGCGCGAGTGTGCATATTAAGCTACCGAAACTGGGCAGTGATATGAAAGCGTTTGAAGCAATTGCCGATGCGCACCATTTACAGATACGCGGCATACACGGCGAACACTCCCAAAGCGAAGGCGGTATTTACGACATAAGCAACCGTAGACGGCTGGGTGTGAGTGAAGTGCAGTGCGTACAAGATATGTATGACGGCGTAGTGGCGCTCATTGAAGCCGAACGCTCACGTTAGTTCATGCACTCGCAAAAAGCTTCTCCGGGTCGATCTCCTTCCTGTTTTTCAGCGGTATTCTCAGAAATTATGTCGTAGAACTCTACTCGAAATAGAACCGGTCCGGTAATAACGACATGATGAAATCGTTCCGGCTCAATCACAATAGGGTGTGCCTTGTCGGCATCTAAAACATGCTCTTTGTCATCTTCCCAGACAAATTGCAGCGATCCTTCTTCTACAACTACCAGAGCATATTTTCCTTTGGGTGCAAGATGGTTTTTTAAAATGCCTTTGACGACAGTTTTTTCCGTCATATTGGGGGTTTGTCCCACTCGTTTTGCCCCTTTGGGAAGGGTCGCATTTTGAAAGTTCACGTGAACTCCTTGGTTAAGATTACGAGTATCTTACCATGAATTGCATAAAGAGTCTTAACCTTTCAAAAATGCTGTTACCTTCCCACTACACTTTTGGTTTTAGCGAGCCGAACCGAAAATAAAGTGCCGGCAAAATAATCATATTGAGCAGTGTCGAACTGAGCAGTCCAAAGAGAATAACCATCGCCATAGGTGCTTGAATTTCACTGCCTGCTTCACCCATCCCCAGTGCTAAAGGAATCATGGCAAGACCCGTTGCCAATGCCGTCATTAAAATGGGAATGAGCCGTTCGCCGGCACCTTGTTTCACTGCCTGCTTGAAATCACTAACGCCTTCATAACGAATGAGGTGGTGAATGTGTGAAATCATCATCACACCGTTTCGTGTGGCAATCCCAAAGAGGGTAATCAGACCGATTAGCGTTGCAATAGAGACCACACCGCCGCCGATATACAGACCAATTACTCCGCCAATAAGAGCAAATGGGAGATTAACCAAAATTAACAGAGCATCTCTAGCAGATGAAAATGCCAAATAGAGTAGTAGAAAGACGCCGAAAATGACGACGATACTCAAAGTCAGCAAAATTTTTGAAGAGGATTGTGCACTTTGAAATTGTCCACCGTACTCTATATAGTAGCCTTGAGGCAGGGTAATGTTTTGTGCTACCTTGCTCTGTATCTCTTCGACAACACTGACCAAGTCGCGCTTGGCAACGTTGGAGGTAATCGTAGTTTTGCGTTTCATCCCCTCTCTGCTTACAAGATAGGGCATGCGAGCTTCGTGAATGTTTACCAATGCATGCAGCGGTATTTGTGCTCCGGACGACGTGTGTACCAACGTAGAGCGAATACTTTCAAGATCAAGTGCGTCGTGCCGATTGTACTTCATGACAACGTCAAAAAAGCGATCGTTTTCAATCATTTTGGTGACCGGAGTACCGTAAAATGCCGTCTGTATGATAGTGCTGAGTTCGGCGACACTAATACCGTACGATGCCATGGCACGACGGTTAAACGCGATAACCAGCTGCGGCAGATCCCATTGATTGGCAATCATGACATCGGTACTGCCTTCAACATTTTCAACAATGCTCTTAATCTGTTGGGCAATTCTTTTTTGCTCAAATAGGTCATTACCGAATACCTTAATGGCAATGGCCGCTTTGGAACCTGAAAGCATGTGATCAATACGGTGAGAAATGGGTTGACCTATGGAGATGTTGGCACCGGAAATATTGCTAAAACGTTCCCTGAGTGCTTCTAAAAAGTCCTCTTTGGAGTGGGTTTTCAAGGCAATTTCAACCTCAAGCTCCGAAGCATGTACCCCAATGGTGTGTGATTCCAGCTCACCGCGCCCGGTACGTCGTGCGACTGAAACTACTTCATTGAACTCCAACAGTGCCTGTTCGACCTGCTGACCGATGTGGTTGGACTTCTCCAGTGATGTTCCCGGCAGTGCCGCGACAAATACGGTTAGGCTTCCTTCGTTGAATTCGGGAAGAAAGGTTTTCCCCGCACTGAAAAAATAGTACAGCGAAATCAGAAACAATACGCTAAAGCTTGCGACAAGTGTTTTCCAGATCGGTAGGGTTACATGTAAAATTTTACCGTATCCGGATTGCAATATGGTTAAAAAACGAGAGCTTTGATGTACATTTTTAGAGGCGGGTTTTAAAAAGTAATAACACAGTGCGGGCGTAATGACAATTGCGACAAACAGTGATGCCAACAAAGCGCTAATATATGCCAAACCTAGCGGAGCCAACAGACGCCCTTCCATACCTTGAAGAAAAAAGAGCGGCACGAATACCAGTAGAATAATAAAGGTAGCAAAAATAATGGAGTGTTGAATCTCAAAGGTTGCTTTGGCAATGACATTGAGGCGATTCTCCTGTTGTTGGGGTGCTTTTTCACTGTTGAGTTGCAGCCTCCGAATGATATTTTCGACGACAATAATGGCATCATCAACTAACACGCCTAATGCAATGGCCATACCGCCGAGTGTCATGGTATTGATGGTAATATTTAAGGCACTCAGTAAAAAGACGGTGGCAAACAGTGAGAGCGGGATGGCAATAAGCGTAATAAGTGTGGCACGAATACTCAATAAAAAGAGCAGAACAATGAGCACGACTAAAATGGCACCGTCACGTAGAGCATTGGAAAGATTCCCGATAGCGGTATTGATGAACGATGCCTGTTTGAAGAGGTTTGTCTCAATTTGCATGCCCTCAGGAAGTGTTTTTTCAATCGCATCGATAGTCTGTTCCAAGGTGTTGGTTAGCTCAAGAGTATTGACGTTGGGTTGCTTTTGAATGGCCAGAATTACGGCATCGTTACCGTTATAAGAGCCGATTCCCCGTTTAACGGCAGCACCGATACGAATATCGGCGACATCGCGTAACGTGACGGGGGTCACACCGTTTTGCGTAATGAATGTATTGGCAATATCGTTGATATCTTGCACTCTTCCAATGCCTCGAATCATATACTCTTGAGCATTTTGGGTGTAAAATCCGGCTGACGTATTTTGATTGGATGCTGCTACCGCACGCATCACATCATCGACGCTAACACCGTAAGTAATGAGCTCTTTGGGTTTGAGAAGGATGTGGTACTGTTTGGTTTCGCCTCCAATGGGAATAATAGCAGCCACGCCGCTAACGGCTAGAAGCCGTTGACGTACTTCCCAGTCGGCAACTGTTTTAAGTTCAATACCCGAATGGGTCTCAGAGTGCAGAGCAATAAACATGATCTCACCCATAATGGAAGCAATAGGAGCTAAAATAGGTGGATGCACATTGAGCGGCAAACGGTCTTGTACCAGTTGCAGCTTTTCCGTTACCAGTTGACGGGCACGGTAGATATCGGTACCCCATTCAAATTCTACATAGATTACGGAAATACCGCTTTGAGAATCCGACCGCAGCCTACGTAAACCGGAAATACCGTTTAAAGCGTTCTCAATAGGAACAGTAATAAGCTGTTCGATCTCTACAGAAGTCATTCCCGTAGCATCGGTAAGAACGGTCACAGTCGGTGCGGTTAGGTCAGGGAAAATATCGATTTTTGATTTTTTAAGTTCTAAAATCCCAAAAATAATAATGCCGACACTGACAAGCAGTACTAAAAGCCGCTGATGCAGAGATCCATAAATGATTTTTTCTAACATAACGTCGCCTTAATGTGCATGACCGTGCCCTACATCGGCCGGTATGAGTGCTGCAAGTAAAAGATCGTATGCTCCCGCAGAGACAATACGTTCACCTTCGGTGACGCCTGAAATGACTTCAACGTAACCGGCATCGTGCAGTCCTGTTTTAATATTGCGACGTTCAAAGCGCTCTTCGCCGACTTGAACATAGACAACATGCTGTCCGTTGTCGTTAACAACGGCACTTTGTGGAATTGCTACTGCTTCAATGCGTTTGCCCGTGTAAACTTTGCTGGCAAATCGGGCACCGGCTACAAGAGCGGCGTGGGTGTTCTTGACTTCGAAAACTATAGAGGCACAACGGGTTTTTGGGTCAATCATTTTGCTAAAATAGAGAAACGTTGCATTGTTTCCGACGCTAAAATCAACATAGTTTTTATTTAGAAGCAGTTCGACACCCAAAGGATCGCTTACCTTGGCAATATCACTTTGGGCAATGGCAGTGGTGATCCAGAGGCTGTCGGTATTGGCAATTTGCATGATGGGGTCGCCTTCATTGACAAAGGACCCCGAGAGCGCTTGTTGGCGTATGACAGTGCCGTACAGGGGTGTTTTAAGGACAACACCCAAGGGGTTGCTACTGTGGGAGTCAAGCTGTTTTAGCCGCTGCTTAACAGTGACCAGACGTGCTTGTGCCATGGCATACTCCCGCGCAGCAATATTGAGTCGTTTGGTGGAAACGGCATTGTCTTTTTTAAGCTGCTGCAGTCGCTTGTTCTCTTGGGTGGCAAGCTGTAGATCGGCTTGAGCTTTTTTGAGTTCAAGTTTCAGTGTTGAGAGATCCTCTTTTTGACCGAGTAGCGGCGTGATAACGGCAACTGTTTGAGATGTATTGACAGTGGTACCGATATGAAGTGACGATTCGATAGTAAGAATGCCTGCAACGGGAGCTACGAGACGATACTGCGCATTTACAGGAATATCAACGGTAGAGAAAGTGGCTACCGACTCTTTTAAACGGCGTTTTTGTACCGGCTGTATCTTTAAATGGGCCTGTAGCTGCTGTTGTTTAGAATATTCAATGCCTTCGTCATGCGTATTTTCGGCGTGATTGTGTCCGGCATGATCGTCATGATTGTGTTCTTTATGATCGTGTCCGGCATGATCGTCATGGTTGTGTTCTTCATGATCGTGTCCGGCATGATCGTCATGATTGTGTTCTTCGTGGTCATGTCCGGAATGATCGTGAGCTTCAGAAGCATTTTCAGTCGAAGTTTGGGTAGTGTGGGCATACCCGTTTGTCATACAAAGCATTATGGCAAGCGTCAATGCGTTAATGGAGCGTTGTGTCATGATGGATCCTTTAATAAATCAACGGCAGCACTGTGAAGTAACTGCAGATGGTAACGGTACGATCGGACAGTTAAATCATGGTGTTTGAGTTGGTTTTGAAAATAGAGGTTTTGGGCATCTAAGAGTTCAAGAAGGCTTTTTTCACCGAGTTTAAACGAACGGGTTGTAATCTCATAAAGCGTTTTTGAGGATTCAAGAAGCCCTGTTGTATAGGTGTGGAGATATGTTTTATTCTGTAAATAAAGAGCATATTGTGCTGTAATGTTTTTACGCACTCGGTAGCGAAAAGCATCTTTTTGAATGCGTTTTTTTAAGATGGCAGCCCGTTGCATCTCAAGGCGGTATTGTTGCGTATTCCAAAGTGGAATGGTGGTACGTATACCAAACCCGTAATCGGTCTTAACGGTAGTATCGGTTTCGAGGCTACGCTCTTGGTAGAGGTAAAGTTCCGGTAAAAAATAGCGACGGATTTTTAGAAGATCGAGCTTATGTTGTGATGCCTTCAGTTGCGCCGTGTAGAGATTATGCAACGGATGGTGCTCACCCAAAAGATGCAACACATCGGGTTGCGGCGGTTGGGGCAGTTTAAAGGTGTTCGAAACTGTAATTGCTTCAGAACTCTTTAGCAGCATTTGTGCTTGATACTGTAGCGTCAAATAGCGCAACTTTTCCTGTTCTTGTTGCATGGTAAGCTCTGTGGTGAGTATGTCAATGCGGGAGCGTTCCAGCCCTGAAATATCTCCGGCAAGTTCACGGGATGCAGCAATACGTTTGAGGGAGTTGGCCTCATTGATCTGTTGTTGTAAAAGCGTATGTTTTTGTTGTGAAAAATAGAGCTCATGAAAGAGAAAAGCCGCACGGTATTGCACTTCAAGAGCGGTATTTTTTTTACTAAAGGTCGCACTTTTTAATGTGGCTTTGGCTCTGTTTTTGTTGGAGCGCATCTCGTTCCATAAAGGTACTTTTTGGCTGATTTCAAGATGGTTATACTCTATAGCGTTGTTTAAACCGTCGCTAAAGCCAAGTTCGACATTGGGATTTTCCCATAAAGTTGACTCTAAAAGAGTTGCTTGTTCGTAAGCAATCTGCGCCGCATCTTCCTGTAAAGAAAATGAGGCATGAAGCGCTTGTTGTATAAATGGAGTAAAACGGTACTCGTGCTGTTGTTGTGCTGCCATAAGAGTCACATGAAGCAGGAGTACCAAAAAAGTGGTTCTCATAAATAACTTCCTTAGTGTTATATTGAAAATGTGGTGATAACGGTAAAAGAGGTATTAACGAGGAGGCGCGTGAAAAAGAATAGAACGTAAAGGGATAAAATAGGAGTAGTGTGTATCAATCTGGTATGAGATAGAGCGGCGATAATGGCGCAGTATTGTAGTACGCAGTAGAAAAAAGAGAAAAAGTGACCGGTTCTTAATGAGAACCAGTAAGAGTAACATGCCGCTTAAAATACAAAGTCCCTGTTGACAATCGATGAGGTCAATATCATGCAGGCTTGTGTGCGTACCAGATGCCTTGTCATGGACGTCAATATGGATATGGTGATGGTCATGATGTTCTTCAACATGCATATGGTAGTGCGTGTTGAGGGTAAGCATGACAATGAACATACTTAAAAACAGTACTGTTTTTTGAAACACCACCGTGACCGTCCTTTTAAAAATATCTACAATTATGGCATAAAAAAACAAACTGTACACACCAAGGCTTTTTTGTCTTAGTTTTCAGGAGAATTATATTTCAAAAAAAATCTCAGCCCAGTTTGGTTATAGTGTCTCAATGAAAAATAAACACACACTACTGCAAACTTATTTTGGGTATAAAACGTTTCGTCCTTTTCAGGAAGAAGCGGTCGATGCTATTATGCAAGGGCGTGATCTGTTAATGATCTTACCGACAGGCGGAGGAAAGTCACTTGCATATCAGCTGCCGACGCTGCTTATGAATGGTACGACGGTGGTTGTGTCACCACTTTTAGCGCTCATGCATGATCAGGTCTGCAGTTTGCGCTCTCAGGGTATGCGTGCCGAGATGTTGTCATCAATGCAAAGTGCTGAAGCATCCCAAGATATCCTCGCTTGTCTCTATCGGGGTGAAATACAGTTTTTGTATCTCTCTCCCGAACGGTTAAACACTATGAGCATGCGCCGTGTACTCAGCAAGATACCGTTGAACTATTTTGTTATTGATGAGGCACATTGTATTAGCGAGTGGGGGCATGAATTTCGGGAAGATTTTCGAGAACTGCACCGGCTTCGTGACTATTTTAAACATACGCCTATTGCCGCATTTACCGCTACGGCAACAGAGCAGGTACGTAATGATATTGAACGACAGCTGCAATTAAAAAATACATGTAAATTACAAGGGAGCATTTTTCGAAACAATCTGAACATTAGTGTGCGTCACCGTATGAAAGAGGGGTATGACCAGCTCTATGATATTCTTAAAGATCGTACCATAGAGAGTGGTATTGTGTATGCGTTTTCACGTAAAAATGTTGAAGCAATAGCGCACTATTT
The DNA here is from genome assembly GCA_026988515.1 of Helicobacteraceae bacterium. Taxonomy (GTDB): domain Bacteria; phylum Campylobacterota; class Campylobacteria; order Campylobacterales; family Sulfurimonadaceae; genus QNZR01. The sequence continues at coordinate 50,951 of JALSLA010000035.1, forward strand.
GCAACGTAAAGGGTTTAAGGCGGCAGCATACCATGCCGGTCTTTCTGCAGAGCAGCGCAATGAAGCGTTTCGGGCTTTTGTCTATGACGAAGTGCAGGTAATGGTGGCGACTATTGCCTTTGGTATGGGGATTGACAAAAGTAATATTCGGTTTGTCATACACATGTCCCTACCCAAAACACTGGAGAATTATTATCAGGAAATGGGTCGTGCCGGACGTGATGGCGACAGTGCCGATACGGTACTGCTTTTTAGTGCTTCAGATGTCATACAGCAAAAACGTTTTATTGAGATGCATGACGATGTTCAATATAAGACACAGATGTTGCATAAACTTAATGCGATGCACCGTTACGCTACTGCTGAAAAGTGTCGTCACCGCCAGTTGGCGGAGTATTTTTCCGAGACGCTTGAAGCGTGTGGTACCCATTGTGACTACTGTTTAGAACCTGAATATGAGAAGCGTAATATTACAACAGAAGCACAAATGTTGCTTTCTGCCGTCTATCGCACGGGTCAGACTTTCGGTAAAAATTATATTATTGATATTTTACGTGGTGCTAAAGAGCAGAAAGTTCTGGCAAATTCCCATGAGCAACTTTCTGTGTACGGTATTGGAATGCAATGGAGCAAGAAGCAGTGGTTTGTGTTGTGTGAACGTATGCTTGAAATCGAAGCACTACTGCCTAATGCGTACGGAGGGCTGGTATTGACACCGAACGGACGGGAGATTTTGAAGGGAGAAAAACAGGTCTCTATTCGTGCCGATCGATTGCATGTTAAAGCCAAAGCTCTTAGAAGAGCTACTGTTGAAACCGATGAGTATGACGCTGATCTGTTTGAATCGCTTCGTCGCTTGCGCCAACACATTGCATTGGATCACAGTGTTCCGGCCTACATTGTGTTTAGTGACAAAACCCTCAAAGAGATGGCAGTACTGCGTCCACAAAGTAAAGAAGCGATGTTGCAAATCGGAGGGGTCGGCGAGGTGAAATTTGAGCGTTACGGCAAAGAGTTTTTAAAAATGTTTCTGGAGCAAAGCCATGGCTAAGCAAGAGACTGTTTAGATGCATTAGTCATAACATAATCAGCATATTCTCTCAATAGTAGTGCCAGTTTGGGCTCTATATAACGACTGCAAAATGGCTTGTCTCGGTTTTTTTCATAATAATTTAAAAACTTTTCACTATTTAATTTAAAGCTCTTAAAAGGATATATTTTTGTCACGAGAGTTTTGTCAAAAAGTTTCTGTTTCTCTATCATGACAGCCTCTGCTTCAAGCTTTTGGGTTTTGTCAAAAGTATAGATAGCTGAGCGATATTTTTGACGCATAGAGTGGTTGGAGGTGGCGTTGTGGGTGTACAGGTGTATCTCTATTAAGACATGAAGCGGGATTTTGTGACTTTCAAAATGCACGATGACCGCTTCGCTAAGCGTTTTTGCATCGGGGTGGGTGGAGTCTATCCACCCTTGTTCTACGTTTGCCACACCTTTTAAAGCAGAAAAAATCGCTTCGGTACACCAGTGGCACCCTCCACCAAAGCCTATTTTTTGCACTATTTGTTTATCTTGTCTCGTGGTACAAACTCTAAAACGCTCGCATTGATGCAAAATCTTTTTCTGCCTCCTGGTGCATCATTAAAAACATGCCCTAGATGAGCCCCTGATTTTTTGGCGATGATTTCGGTGCGATGCATACCTAAGCTGTTGTCATCCTTGGATATTGTAGCGCCATCCACCGCCTTAAAAAAGCTAAGCCAGCCTGAACCGGAATTAAATCTATCTTTTGTATCAAAGAGAATATCTCCTGAGATTTTATCGATAAAAACCCCATCACCTGTATGTTTGAACTGATCATACTTTTTGCAAAATGGAGCATCCGTCTTTGCATGAAAAGCGACCCTGTACGCCTCACTGCTCTTGCCCAGTTTGAATAATCCCACCGCTTTATAAAAGGCTTTTTCATCCATATAGCCTGTATAAGAATGCATCTCTTTGCCATCCTCAATAAAGAGAATTGTCGGCGTTCCTGCGATTTTTGTCTTGATGGTAAATCCCTTCAATCTCTCTTCATGTGCAGTTCTAAGCGGGATGTTACCTCGGTAGTGGTCAGTTACATTTTTCTTAAATCTCTCACAATAGGGACAAAATGGAGCGTCAATGACAACAATCTCTTTACCTCCCAGCGGTGAGATAGTGTTGTTTGTCACGTTCTCTTTGCCAAACTTTACCCCTGTGGCATGATTTGGGCAGTAGCCCAAAGGGTTTTTTTTGAGGTAATCTTGATGATAGCTCTCAGCAGGATAAAACTTTTTAAGTGGTGCTATCTCGGTTGTGATCTCTCCATATCCTTCTTTGGTAAGGAGTTTCTGGTAGGTTTTTTTTGTCTGAAGGGCTATATTTTTTTGTGCGTCTGTTGTATAGTACAAAGCACTTCGGTAGTTGTTGCCTCTATCGTTTCCTTGCCTGTTGCCTTGTGTTGGGTCATGAAGCTCCCAAAAGTGTTTGATGAGAGCTTTCGTTGAAATGTTATTATCATCATAGAGCACTTCTACCACTTCGGCATGGTTCTTTACAGCATAATTGTCTCGGTGCTTTAAAACCTCTTTGTAGGTTGGGTTTTCAAAATCACCGCCTGCATATCCGGCAGTAGCCTTATGCACTCCCTCTAAATTGTCAAAATACTTCTCTACTCCCCAAAAACACCCTGCACCAAAGACAATCGTCTGTGTCTTGGCATAGAGCGAAAGGGTAAGCAGTGTGATTATCCATACTATTTTCATCTTATATTTCCTAATTGTGCTATCATGATGATAGCACAAAGTGTGTGAAGAAAAAAGAGCATTTGCAACAGACTGTGAACACTGTTTGCGTGAGAGTGAGTTTGACCTGCCTGAAAATCTTTGTGATCCTCTGCCTGAAGTGATAGAGGCGTTGCAAAAGTATAAGAGTTATGATGCGATGATTAGTCATTTTCCTGATGTGAGAGAGTTGTTATGATACTAAAAACCTACCAAATTGATGCATTTGCCACCAAAGTATTTGAGGGAAATCCTGCGATGGTTGTGCCTTTGGATGTATGGTTGGATGATGCGTTGATGCAAAAGATAGCCCAAGAGAATAACCTTAGTGAAACAGCTTTTTTTGTGCAATCTAACGACATATATGAACTGCGTTGGTTTACACCCGCCAAAGAGGTAGATATGTGTGGTCATGCTACTTTGGCATCTGCGTATGTGTTATTTGAATGTATGGGGTATGAGAAAAAAGAGATTGTTTTTTCTACGAAAAGCGGTAATTTACATGTAAAAAAAGAAGAGAGTTTCTTTGTGATGAACTTCCCGCTCCAACCTATAGTACCATGTGACATATATGATGCGATAGAAGAAGCATTTGGCGTACGGTCAAAAACTATTTTTTCTGCTATGGACTACATAGTCATCTTTGAGCAAGAAGATGATGTGCTTTTTGCCAAGCCAAAGATGGAAGTCTTGAAACGATTACATCGTAGAGGTGTTTGCATCAGTGCTACAAGTAGACAATATGACTTTGTGACACGCTTTTTTGCACCGAAGTTTGGAGTCGATGAAGACCCGGTGACGGGTTCTGCATTTACGCAGTTGGCAGGGTATTGGCAAGGTGTATTGGGTAAAGATAGATTGAGTGCCAAGCAGGTATCGTCTCGAGGTGGTGAAGTACGCTGTGAGATTAAGGGCGAACGGGTGGAGATTAGCGGTGAGGCGGTGAAGTATCTGGAAGGGGAGATAAGAATTTGAGAAGAAGTAGAAAATTTTAATCTAAAATATATTTATTTCGTATTATAATCCTAAATAAATAGTTATTTTAAGGATTACAATATGGAAAATGTAATTTTATCTCAGAATAAACATTGGAAAAATAGATATAAAAATCTCTATAAACGAGATGTTTTTGAGAAGTTAGAACGAAATCTACAAACCAAACATATACAAGTCATCCAAGGCATAAGACGCAGTGGCAAATCCACACTTTTTAAACTTCTCATCAACCATCTTAGCCAAACAATTGACCCCAAAGAGATACTCTATATCAATCTTGATGACCCATTTTTTACACCCTTTAGAGATGATGCTACAAAATTTTATGACATCATCCAGAGTGCTAAAAAACTGACTCAAAAAGAGGTAAAATATCTTTTTTTAGATGAAGTGCAAAATATGAAAGGTTGGGAGAGTTATGTCAAGAGTGTGTATGACAGCGAACTCTTTACAAAGATATTTGTCACAGGGTCAAACTCGACACTGCTAGAGGGGGAGTTAGCCACACTTTTAACTGGGAGATATTTGTCTGTGCAGGTCCATCCTTTGAGTTTTAAAGAGGTACTTCATATCAATAAAATAGAGAGTTATATGCAAAAAGTAGAGCAAAAACCAAAAGTGCTTAAACTTATAGATGAGATGATGCTCTATGGATCCTTTGTTGAAGTCTATGACCATAAAGAGGAGTTTAGGCGTGATATACTTACGACATATTATCAGACTATTTTACTCAAAGATTGTGTATCCAATCATGCAATCAGGGATGTCAAGAGCTTTAAGGAGCTTAGTTTTTATCTGCTTAGCAATATTGCGTCACTCTACTCCTATAACTCCTTGGCAAAGGCAGTGGGTATTAATGATAAAAGTGCAAAAGAGTACCTCTCTTACCTAGAGGAGAGCTACTTATGTACTGAATTAAAACAGTTTTCTTTCTCTCTCAAAGAACAACAAAATGCCAAGAAAAAGGTTTACTTTAATGATAATGGTTTTGTATCACTCTCTTTTAAATTTTCTTCCAATTATGGTAAATTACTTGAAAATTTAGTTTTAACAGAACTTATAAAAAGTGGTTACGAAGTCTATTTTTACAACAAAAATTTTGAGTGTGATTTTATAGCTAAAAATGATAAACATACTATCGCTATACAAGTATGCTACGAACTCAATGATACCAATAGAAAAAGAGAATTAAACGGGCTAAATAAGCTTCCTTTTGATGTAGATGAGAAGATTGTAGTAACCTATGATCAATTTGAAGAGGTAGATGGGGTGAAAGTGATTGGTTTTTGGGAGTATTTTGGATGAGCTACCTAAGAGACGAACTAGAAAAATCCATAAAAATAACTGATGAAGAGTGGGCAGGTCACAATGTCTAAGAGAAATGTCTATTTTGTTTTAGCTATACTGGGGTTAGTGTTGCCCTATAGCCTGTTTTTACCAAGGTTATTAGACTTTTATGCTTAAGAGAAAGGCACTTAGAAAATGAACACAATAAACATACAAACCCATAAAAGCCCAGTAGGGGAGATGCTGCTAGGTTCTTATGAGGGTAAACTATGCATGGCAGACTGGAAGTACAGGCGTATGCGTACCACCATAGACAAGAGACTGCAGGTTGGGCTAAATGCTGAGTATGTAGAAGAGCGTTCAGAGGTGATAGAGCAGACCATCACACAACTAAAAGAGTATTTTACGGGCGAGCGAAAAAGTTTCGACATTTCACTGCTCACCGTAGGTACAGACTTTCAAAAGTCTGTATGGCAAGGGCTTATGAAAATCCCTTATGGTACCACAGCCTCCTACCTAGAACTTTCCAAAAACATAGGCAGTGCAAAAGCAGTAAGAGCCGTAGCCTCAGCCAATGGAGCCAATGCCATAAGCATTCTCATCCCATGTCATCGCATCATCGGGTCTAATGGTGATTTGGTAGGGTATGCAGGTGGCTTGGTTGCAAAGAAGAAGTTGTTGGAAATTGAGAATAATTTATTGAGTTAATTGAAGCAGAACGGACAGATGCTAACCAAAACAAAAGAAAAACTTCCCCTTAAAGATGCGCTTTTTAACCCCAAAAAAGTAGAGATGATAGCCAACGAAATAAAAGAGGTCTATCCTGCTTTTAAAGCTAGCCAATTTACCAAAGAGACATTAGATAAATTCCCAAAACTAGAACTCAAAGAACGTATCTGCCATATACGTGATATGTTGCATAAGTATCTTCCAAACGACTACCAAGAGGCAGTCAACATCTTAATCCAAGCCTTGCCACCAGAACTTGACCCTAGCAACAATGATGATGACTTTGGAGACTTCATCTACGCTCCTTATTCCGAATATGTGACAGCGTACGGGTGTAATGATAAGCATTTTGATTTTTCTCTAGATGCCTTACGAGAAATAACCAAATGCTTTTCGGTGGAGTTTGCCTTGCGTGATTTTATAAATCATTATCCTAAACAAACGCTTGTTATGTTGGAGGAGTGTGCAAAGTCAGAGAACTATCACCAAAGGCGTTTGGCAAGTGAGGGGTTGCGTCCGAAGCTTCCTTGGGCGAAAAAATTGACGATAGATTATCATGACGGGATAAAGCTACTAGAGTTACTTTATGGCGACAAGACCCGCTATGTAACGCGTTCCGTGGCGAATCACTTAAATGACATAGCCAAGATTGATGCCCCTTTAGTCATAGAAACTCTAAAGCGTTGGAAAAAGAGTCAAAAACAAGAGACCAAAGAGATGGATTTTATCATCCGCCATGCCTTGCGTACACTTGTCAAGCAGGGAGATGAAGATGCTCTTTCAATGCTAGGGTATAGTAAAACGCCACCTATAAAGGTGAAAAAGATACGCCTTCACACGCCTAGTGTAAAAGTGGGTGAAGCATTGGAATTTGAGGTGGAGATAGTGGCTCATGAAGATGCTATGCTTATGGTGGATTATGTGGTGCATTTTCAAACCAAGTCAGGCAAACTTAGCCCAAAAGTACATAAGCTTAAAAAGCTTGAACTTGCAAAGGGTGAGAACATAGTGCTAAAAAAGAAGCACATTT
>JALSLA010000036.1 GCA_026988515.1 Helicobacteraceae bacterium
CGCCTATAGGTTTGAGCGCTTTAAAAAGAGCAATCTTCATACGAACGCGTAAGGGTTTGGGCACCAAAATACCCGATGATGCCACCAATACCAGTAGTTTGGGTTGCAACAGTGTCGCTACTTTACCACCGAACGAGTGTCCCAGTACGACGTCACCTGAAAAGTGTACCGTTTTTAAAAAAATCTTGAGAATCGTCGCATACTCTTGCGTTGTCAACACCACACTATTGGAAGAGGCTCCAAAACCGGGCAGATCAATATAGAGGTGCCGCAATGTTGTAAAACACTTTTGAAAGGCTCCTCGCATCAGCTCCTTATTCGATCCCCAACCGTGTAAAATGGCTATATCTCTCTTAGCCGTCGGATTGTCTATTGTATAGCTGATATCAAAAGTATTGCCGGCATACTCAATACGTTTTTGTGCCACTACTTCCCTTTGGCCGCAGAGATGGTATGGATGTATTGATAATTTACATGTATGCGATTAAAAGAGGGTAAATCTTCTAGCAACATCGTAATTGCCGATACAAAATCTTTAAACAGGTAGTTTGCCATCGATCCGGGAATGGGATTGATCTCATTCAGATAGACTTCGCCCTCAATAATAAAAAAATCACACCGTATCAACGCTCCTTTGAACAGTCCGTCGTAAAGCGTTTTGAAATTGTGCCGCAGTGCCGTTACGCTACGCTCGTCAAGATCGGCCTCATGAACTGTTGCCGAACGGGAGAAGTCAAGATACTTTTTGTCAAAATCCAAAAAGTCACTCTTTTGCGGTTCCTCAACAATGGAGTAGTGCATCACACCTTTGGCAGAAAATCCGGCCAAATTATACTCTTTGACACCTTCTATAAACGGCTCGACAATCACGCTCTCATCAAATTCAAACGCAACATCAAGAGCATAGTCGAGCGCTTCGGCATTTTTGACGACACTCACTCCAATGGAGCTGCCAAGACGCGATGGCTTGACAATAAACGGATACGACATGGTCACCTCACGACTGCCCTCTTTATGCAATATCTCATAATTAAGCACCTTAACACCTAGTGCTTCGGCAAGATATTTGGTGTAACGCTTGTCAAAACTAAACACCGACGCTTCCCGGCGCGGTCCGATATAGGGAATTTTATAAAAATCCAAGAGGCCGGCAATGGTGCCGTCCTCTCCGTCTCCGCCGTGAATCACATTAAGTACCGGCATGGTGAGTGTTTCGCTTCCAAAACGCTTTTTACGTACAAACCCTCCCTGTTGCAGTGTAAGTACCGGTGCTTTAGCGTAGTTGCCGCTCGAGAATGTTTGTGCCTTCATCTGAGTCGGATCAATGAGATACAATGTATGATCTTGATCGCAAAAAATAAATGTTAACTCAAAATCGCAGAGTTTCTCCTTTAGTGTCGTCGCACTGACAATGCTGATTTCATGTTCATAACTCTGCCCGCCAAATAGTATTGCTAATTTCAACCGTATCCCTTTCTATAGTGTTTGTAATTTTTTCAATGCCTCTTTAACGAGTGCGGCCGTATCGTTACTCTGACACGATGCCAAAGCCGAAGCAATAAGCTCTTTTTTAAAGCCCAGCGACTCCAGCGCCAGCGTTGCATCAGCAGCGGCACTCGAAACACTACTGCTTGAGCTGACAAGTTCGGTATCAAACCCGTTGAGTTCTACTAAAATACGCCCCGCACTCTTTGGACCGATTCCGGGTACTTTTTTAAGGCCGGCAATATCATTCGACGCAATAATAGAGGCAAATTGCGTAGTCGTAAAGGTTGAACAGATCGCCATAGCCACTTTCGGACCTACCCCACTGATCTTAATAAGCCGTGTAAACAGTACCTTTTCACTCAACTCTTTAAAACCGTAAAGCAACTGAGCATCTTCACGAATAATATGTGACGTATGCAACCGCACCTTGGTATCATTCAGTGCCGCATAGGTCTGTAACGAAACAAAAATCTCATAGATAACACCGTGTACGTTGAGATGCACAACACTCGGATCTTTAAAAACCACTTCACCTTCAATACCTACAATCATGCATCCACCGCTTTAATATAATAGTCGTCATTTTCATCTTTCATTAATGCCAAATATTCCATTTTTTCTGCACTTTTCGGTACAAAACTGACCTCGATTTTAGGCTCAATCAATCGAAAAACAATCTCATTGTGACCGTTCCATCGGTCATGGTTAATAATACGGGCATCAAAAATATCATTTTGAAATGATTTGTGCTGTTGCGCCAGTATGCCGTAACGGTTTTTTCGTGCTTCAAGCTCTTCTTGAAGCGCCTCATAATGCTCATACATAGCCTGAAATTCTCTATATTTTTTGACAAACTGCGTAGGCATCTTAATACCTTTTTGTTTATATTGAAGCAGACGTTTTTTAATGTCGTTAAAAACATGTTTACTCTCGTGAATACGACGGCGATACTCTTCACGTTCGCGCTCTACCTCGGCAATATGTCCGCGGGCCTCTTCCATCTGCTCGTTACTTCCCTCCAGTAATTCGGTAACCTCTTTCATGGCTACCGGATCAATGACAAGCTTGTTCTCTTCGCCGCTGAGTTTTGTAATCTCAATACGATGAACCGCTTCAATCGTGGCATGAGACGCTAAGAGTTCAATCGTGACTTCATTGGCAATAATAGTGCCGCCCATCATCTGGGAAACGTGCACTTTACGTGCTTCAACACGACCGTGCTCAAGTCGCGTAATATGCACCTCGTCCCCTTGAACAAAGCCTTTGTGAATATTGATTTGTGCGTCTGCCGCATAAATTTTGGAACTCTTGTGCGTTTGGCCTTCAATCACGGCTTTGTTGGCACGTACAACGGCATTAGAACCGACATTTCCTTCGACGTTAATCTCATTGACTTCAACCTCCATGCCCATGCCGATAGCATCTTTTAAAATATCTTTCTCTTTCACGTTAATGGAGACATCGGCATCCAAGGTGCTTTCAATAGAGCCTGTCGTTTTAAAGCTAATCTCGCTAACCTCAACATCTTGCCGAATATCGTAGGTGTTGTTTTCAAACGTTACGTAACCGCCGACTTTGGCAATATACGTAATATTGTCATCGCCGACAACAACATCAATGGCATCGGTAACGTTAAAGGTCGGCTCATGCTTTACAACGGGCTCTTTGGGTTTTATAAATATTCCGCTGCAATTACGGCCGCTCTCACCTAACTTGGGTTTAATGTACTCAATCAGTATTTCGCCTTTGGTAACACTTTTCAAATATCCCCGTTTGGAGTAGTCAATACGATCTTCCTCGCTCTCTTGCTCACGATTTTTCTCATAATGTAAAATCAAGGCATCATTAACGGTCGGTACGGGTTCAATGCCTTCGGCAATAAGAAACACCTGCTTTTTGTCAAACGTATACTCCCCTGCCACCCTGATTTTTGCCATAAAATGGTTGAGCTCTTTGTACATCACCTGATCAAAAATATTGACTGTCAGATTGGCACGAAGTTTACGTTTAAAAATGGCCTCAACAAGATCCTGTTCAAGCGCATCGTAATAACTCACAAAAGAACCTGCCTTAATCGTTACATACACTTTGGTCAGTGTGGTATTGGCTCCGACGGACATGTGGAGATCTTTGAGTTTATTGTCATCGTCATTTCTTGAAAATATCTCTATTTCATAAATCTGTTTGATTTCAAAAAGCTCATTTTGCAACAAACTCTCCTGATGAAGCGTTCGCACCTCATCAGAAGTCATCTCCTCAAACTCCTCTTCATTTCCTTCTACATTCAATCGGGTAAACGTTTGAATACTCAAGAGACGAAAATCAAGTGCCACTACCGGGATTTTATGAGCAGATGAGACTTTCATCAACTCTTGAGCAACCTGAGAGGTTCGTACAATAATAGGCTGTATCTCTTTGCGTGCTGTACGTTGTACCTGTTGCTCTTTTTGTTTGCTAAACAGTCCCATTCTCGACCTTGATTTATTTTAAAGACTATATTTTAATCACAAATTTGTTAAAATTTCGTAAAAAAGATACATATTTATGTTTAAAGCCATATTTACCAACAGTTTTGGTATTCTGTTTTCCCGAATTTTAGGTCTTGTGCGTGATCTCATGACGGCATCATTCCTCGGTGCCAATCTTTACACCGACATCTTTTTTATTGCCTTTAAGTTGCCCAATCTCTTCCGACGTATTTTTGCCGAAGGGGCATTTACACAGGTTTTTTTACCGGCATTTACCCGTTCACGTCACAAAGCGGTTTTCTCCATACACATACTTCTGGTCTTCTTTTTGGTCATTATGCTGCTCACTCTTAGCGTCAACCTCTTTCCCGATGCCGCATCGAAAGCCATCGCTGTCGGTTTTGACGCACAGACCATTACTTTGGCCGCGCCCTTTGTTGCCATTAACTTTTTCTACCTGCCGCTTATTTTTCTGGTCACTTTTTTTAGCACATTTTTACAGTACAAACATCATTTTTCCACCACTGCTTATGCGACGGCACTGCTCAATATTTCCCTTATCGGAGCCCTGTTGCTCTCTAAAGGCATGGAAGAAGAAACCATTGTCTATTACCTAAGCTACGGTGTTGTCATTGGCGGATTATTGCAACTGGCCGTTCATATTATGGCCCTCTACCGACTCAATTTATTGCCGCTTTTTATCGGGGGCATCACTTACTACCGTCGTAAAGTTGCTGCCATCCAACACGAAACCCGCCAATTTAAACAGCAGTTTTTTCCGGCAATTTGGGGAAATTCTACGGCACAGTTTTCTGCTTTTTTAGATACCTGGCTTGCTTCGTTTTTAGCTACGGGTGCCATCAGTTACCTTTACTATGCCAACCGTATTTTTCAACTTCCTCTGGCACTCTTTGCCATTGCCGTCTCCATTGCCCTGTTCCCTAAAGTAGCACGACATCTCAAACACAACGATGAAGCCAAAGCCATGGAGTTTATGCGTCAGGCATTCTGGTTCCTGTTTTTTATTTTAAGTTTCAGCACCCTCGGCGGCTACATCCTCTCTTATGAGATCACACGGCTGCTATTTGAGCGCGGCGCTTTTCATGCCGATGACACCGTACATACTGCCGCAGTGCTTCAAATGTATATGCTCGGTCTGCTTCCGTTTGGTTTGAGTAAACTCTTCGCCTTGTGGCTCTATGCGCAGCAGCGCCAAGGAGAAGCGGCTCAAATTGCCACCTACACACTCGGCAGTAATATTATACTCTCTTTGGTACTGATTGCTCCGCTAGAAGCCGCAGGGCTTGCTCTTGCAAGCTCTCTTAGCGGATTTATAGGCTTTGTTATGACCGTTCGTGCTTTTGGGAACGATCGCTTTTTCGATATAATCTCACCAAAATACCTGCTATGGTATGTCGGTAGTATGGTGATTTTTACACTAACGTTACTAGCGTTTAAGGAATTGTTGCATGCTTATTTATGATTCGGTTGCCAAAGAAAAACGAGAGTTCATCCCACAAAACGGTCACGATGTCACCCTCTATGTCTGCGGCCCGACCGTCTATGACGATGCCCATTTGGGCCATGCCAAAAGCGCCTTGGTTTTTGACCTGCTCGCTCGCGTACTGCGTGCCAACGGCTACAACGTCACCTATGCCCGAAATATTACCGATATTGACGACAAGATTATTGCCAAGGCCAAAGAGCAGCACAAAAAGATTGGCGACATTACATCACACTACATAGACGCTTACCACAAAGAGATGGCGGCACTGGGTATTGCACGACCCGATTTAGAGCCGCGCGCTACCGAATCACTTGAAGCGATGATTGCCATGGTCCAAGAGCTGTTGCAACGCAACCACGCCTACCGCGCTTCAAACGGAGACATCTATTTTGATACCGCATCCGACGCACAATACCTGAGTCTCTCCCACCGCATTCAAGAGGAGTGTGACCGACAGCAGCGCATTGAAACCAACACCTTTAAACGACATGCAAGCGATTTTGCTCTCTGGAAAGCCGTACACGATGAGAGTGTTGCTTTTGACACGCCTCTAGGACGCGGCCGCCCGGGTTGGCATCTGGAGTGTTCCGCCATGATCGAGAAACATTTGGCGCGTCAGGGGCGTTACGCCGTCGATATTCACGGCGGCGGTGCCGACCTGCTTTTTCCCCACCATGAAAACGAAGCGGCACAAACGCGATGCGCTACTGACCGTGATCTGGCCGCATACTGGATGCATAACGGTTTTGTTACCATTGACGGCGAAAAAATGAGCAAAAGTCTGGGAAACAGTTTTTTTATAAAAGATGCGCTTCATGTCTATGACGGCGATGTACTGCGTTTTTATCTTCTCTCTACCCACTATCGGGCTAATTTTAATTTTAGTGAAGCCGATCTATTGGCATCGAAGAAACGGCTTGACAAACTCTACCGCCTTAAAAAACGGCTTTTTGGACTCAAAACGGTTGCATTGGAGACCTCGTTTCACAATGACCTTCTTGAGGCACTCAACGACGATTTAAACGTCTCCAAAGCCTTAGCACTCATTGATGCGATGGTTGCACATTTCAACGAACGACTCGATGCCGATGCAAAGGACAAAACGGCAAAACGCGAGGCACTCGCCAATATGGCCGTTATTGAAACTCTTTTGGGTTTTGGCACCAAAAACCCGTTTGAATATTTTCAACACGGTATGGATGCTACCCATAAGGAGAAAATCAACACGCTGATTGCCCGACGTAACGAGGCGAAACAGGCAAAAGACTACGCCGCCGCCGATCTCCTTCGTGACGAGATTCTATCGCTGGGCGTCAGCATTATGGACACTCCTGAAGGCACCTTTTGGGAGCGAAACGATTGAGAGCAACATTGCGCCGTTACTGGCCCTATCTTAGAAATTACAAATTCTACTATTTTTTAGTCTTTATCGGCATTGTTCTCACGGTCAGCGCCACGGCGGCAACAGCACATATTATGCAACCGCTTATGGACAAAATGTTTATTGAACGCGATAAAGAGATGCTGCTCTACATCCCACTTGGTCTCATCGGCATTTACGTTGTCAAATCTGTCGGTCGTTACATTCAAAGTGTCTATATGAGCTATATCGGTTTACATGTCATCTCACTGTTACGCGAACGCCTTTTAGAAAAAATGCTCTATCTGGACATGGAGTTTCTCTATAAAAACCGTAGCGGTGATCTGATCTCACGCATCACAAACGATATTACCCGTATTCAGTACTTTGTCTCCAACATGCTGCCCGAACTCTTTCGCGAGACGCTTACCGTCATTGCACTGGTCGGTTACATCATCTATCTCAATCCGATGCTGGCGTTTTACTCACTGATTGTTCTGCCACTGGTCATCTATCCGCTTATTACCATTGCCAAACGACTTAAAAAACTCTCGCATCGCTCTCAAGAGACCAATGCCGATGTCGTGACCCGTTTAAGCGAAGTATTTAACAACTCCGAAATTATTAAAGCACACGCTACCGAAGCCTTTGAACTCAAACGCTTCAGTCATGAAAACTGGCGTTTTTTCAACATTAATATGAAGTCGGTCTATACTGCCGAACTGGTCTCGCCCATTTTAGAGATCATTGCCGCAACAGGGCTCGCAGCCGTTATTTACATGGGCGGCAAAGAGGTCTATGCCGGCAACATGAGCGTGGGTGAATTTACCGCATTTTTAACGGCGGTAGGTCTGGTCTTTCAGCCCATTCGGCGTATCAGCTCTATCTATGCGAAAATTCAAGATGCCATTGCCGCAAGCGAACGGGTTTTTAGCATTATTGATCTTGAGAACCATATTGTAGACGGTACGCAAGAACTCCTCGACGACATTCATACCATCACGTTTCACAATGTCTCCTTGCACTATGAAGGAGCCGTTGTTCTGCACGATATTAACGTCACCATTACCGAAGGAAAAACAGTAGCACTTGTTGGTGACAGTGGCGGTGGAAAAAGCTCGTTTATTAACCTGATTGTCCGTTTTTACGATCCTGATTCAGGATCGCTTACTGTCAATGGACACGATATTAAAAGCTATACCCAGCACTCCTTGCGTGAACATATTGCCATGGTCTCTCAGCGGGTCTATATTTTTCAAGACACCTTGGCCGCCAATGTTGCCTACGGACACAAGGTTGACGAAAAACGGGTCATGGAAGCGCTTCAACATGCCGATGCTCTCGATTTTGTCAGCAAACTTCCCCAAGGGATCGACACCCCGATGGAAGAGTTCGGCACCAATCTTTCCGGCGGTCAGCGGCAGCGCATTGCCATTGCACGTGCTATCTATAAAAATGCCTCCGTACTGATTTTAGACGAGGCTACCAGTGCGCTGGATAATGAGAGTGAAAAGCGTATTCAGCAGGCATTGCAATCGTACACGAAAGATAAAATTACCATTATGATTGCCCATCGGCTCAGTACCATTGAACATGCCGATGAAATTCTCTACTTTCAACGCGGTGAAATTATTGCCAGAGGTACCCACCGTGAGTTGCTTGAACGTTCCCAAGAGTACCGTCGTCTTGCCGGAGCCATGCAGTAGCCCCTCTATAACTGCGCCAGCTCTTTAAACAGTGCTTCGGCCATTAGCTCATAGTTACGTCCCGATTCCAGTAATGCAGACTGTCCCCGTTTTCCCATATCTAACAGTGTATGCTCGTCCATAGCAATGATTTCTTGTAACGTACGTGCGATTGCTTCCGATTCAAACAGACTGAAAAAAGCTTCATTCTCTTGAAAAACCGATCGGTTCGTTTCACTCTCGTTCAACAGCGCCGGCACTGCGCAGCTGTAGTAGTCCAATACCTTAGCCGGCAATGCATTATTGTAGAGGTCACGATCGGGAAGGAGTGCCAGACCGATGTCACACCCTGCAATCGTCGCTTGAATCGCATCGAGTTCGTCTTCATAAACAACGTCGATTTTATCGGTTATCACGGCATAAGGTTTGAGTATGCTCTCCGGCACTTCGGGGTTCCGTACCAAAAGTGTAAGATGCCACGGCAGTGTCGCCATTGACTTAAACGCATTGAGCACAACGTCAAATGCACGCAGTCTGTCCAGTGAACCAACATAGATAAAACGGCGTACTCCGTCATTTCGAAGAGGTCGCGTCACTATTTTTTGCGGGTCCAAAGCACTGGGCAAAGGATAAATTTTACATGTAATATTGGGATAAAACAGCTGCTGCATCTGCATTGAGGTCGGCATAAAGATATCGACCTCACTGATAAGCCGATTTTTTGTCCAGTTACCAAAAGCAACCCGCAAGCCTTTGAAGAACCCCGAACCGTCTACTTTTGCCATTTCATATGCTTGAGTCGATTTGGCAAACGAAGCACGAAATCCTACTTTATAGCCGTAAAAATCCCGATACTTCAATACGGTTTTTAAAATATTCTGGACATTTCTGACCACAACAATATCGTACGCATCCATATCGATTGACTGCTCTTGCAAATACGCAATAATATCGTGATCGTATTGGATCGGAACGACAAAATCATCATCTTTAATCTGAAAACTGTGCTTATATTTTGTAAAATAGACCACATTTACATGTAAATATTTTTTAAGATAGCCGTGAAACAGTGAGCCGATAGCTCCATGTTCACTGTACTCTTCTTGATCGGTGATATACAGTAGTTTTAGCATTGCTTACTCCTCATCGTCCGTTAATTCACGCCGAAATGCCGCAGCATCAAAACGGCACTTAAGATACTCACAAATCAGTTCGACATCACGCAGTGCATTACCAAGACAGCTTGTCGCTCCGGGAGAAGGTGTCATGTTAAAAATAATACCCTCTTTAGTGTTAATCGATGCCTCTCCCAACATCAGACGTTCATTTTTTTTGTCGAGTACCTGCGGGCGTATTCCCCCGAATCCTTTGGCATATTTAATATCATCCTCTTGTAGTGACGGGACAATCTTACGTGCATCTTGCAAAAAAAGTTTTTTTCGTACATAGGGCAGTTCAAACAGAAAATTTCTTACTATGTAATTTCGAATATCACTGTCTTTAAGCAGATCGTAAAAGATTTTTACAATATGCCAGTCAAAACGCAGTGTTTTGAAAAAATCCAAATAGGTACCGCTTTTAAAACGTTCCAGTTTCGGCAGAACCAGTGCCGTTGGACCAAAACGCGTATAGCCGTTAAGTAAAATATCGGGATCGCCGTGCAGTGCGGCAAAAGGAAGTTTTGGATTTTGCACCATATAGACTTTACCGTTTAAAATTTTCTTGGTCGAGACATAAAAACTTCCGGCAACGGGCAGTGTGGCATAATCCAAACCGTAACCCATCTGATGCGCCAAATACAGACTGTGCGCTCCGGCATTGACAACAACAAAATCTGCCGTAAAGTGGTGCCCTTGCACCGTCTCTAAATGGAACATACTGCCAAGTTTTTGAATATACTTTACTTCAGAATTAAAAAAGATATCGGTAACTTTATCTTCAATTTTCAAGGTATTGTCTATAAAACTGTCCGAAAGTGCTTTAAAGTTTACTGTTGTCCACTGACCTTGCGCTCCCATAGCAACAATCTCTTCGGGACGCTCTTTTCCATGCTCGTCATAAATAAGCATCGGCTCAATTTTAGCAATGGTTTCTTTCTCATATAGTTCCAAATAGGGATACAGCGGCTTAAACTCCTTAAAACGTTTTCGGATAAACCGCGCCTCTTCAAAACCGACGCCAATGGCCATTTTCTGATGGGAGAACATAATAGAGTTTTCATAACCGTGCTGTAAGCAATATTTCTCAACCATTTTAGCCGTTCTGGTAACGCTTTGTGCTTTTTCTAACGTATAGTTGGTCTCAATGTCACCGCAGTGCATTGTCTGAGAATTTGCCGAACCGCTTGAGTTCAATGTTGCCAACGACTCATATTTTTCCAGCAGAGCAATTTTGTGAATGTCGGTATAGCGTCCCAGCTCATAGTAGAGCGCCGCTCCGGAGATGCCGCCGCCGACAACAATTACATTATAGTGGTTTTGTGTCATTCTTGTAATGCCTGAAATGTGTTAAATTTTCTTATTATACAACAAAAAATATTATCATAACTGCAATTACATGTAAATTAGTCAACTTCGTTACCCGTTAATCAATGAAAAGATGCTATATTATTGGTAAAAAGGAGTCAATGATGGAAATTTTTAAAACTGTTTTTTTACTCACGGGGCTTACTTTAATGATGATTTTCGTCGGCAATCTGCTCGGCGGACAAACCGGCATGATCATTGCCTTTATTGCCGCATTGGGAATGAATTTTTTTAGCTATTTCAACTCAGACAAACTGGTGCTCAAACGTTATAATGCACACGAAGTCAGTCGTGATCAGGCACACGGTCTGTATGAGATTGTTGAACGCTTGGCGCAACGTGCCGGCACACCCATGCCCAAAGTCTACATTATTCCCGACAGCACGCCCAATGCATTTGCTACCGGACGTAACCCTTCTCATGCCGCCGTTGCTGTCACCGAAGGGTTGCTCGAACTCTTGGACAAACATGAAATTGAGGGCGTTTTGGCACATGAGATGAGTCACGTCAAACACTACGACATCCTCATCGGTACTGTTGCCGCCACGCTAGCCGGTGCTATTGCACTGCTGGCACAGTTTGGCATGTTCTTTCGAGGCGGTGACAACCGAAACAATATGATTGTTTCACTTGTTTTGATGCTGGTGATGCCGCTGGCTGCTTCCATAATACAAATGGCGGTAAGCCGTAACCGAGAATATATGGCCGATGAAGGTGCCGCCCGCCTTACCGGTCATCCGGAATGGCTGCAGAGTGCTTTAAGCAAACTCGATTTATACGCCCGATCGGGTGATCTGAACAATGCCACGCCGCAGACGGCGCATATGTTCATTATTAACCCTTTTAGCGGCCATAATATCTCGTTTAAATCGCTATTTTCCACCCACCCGAGCACGGCAAACCGTATTGAACGCTTGGAGATACTTAAAGATCAGATACGCTAAGTCGTAACGCTGCGTTTAAGATGCTCCTCGACCGAAGCAATCTTCTTTTGAAGGCGCGTGTCTGTTCCACGGCGAATATCCAGCTTTAACGAGGAGTAGACCCGTTCGCATTCAAGCGTTTCGTATGCCTTTTGAACTATTGCCAGTGCTTCTTCAAGTGTCTCTGTTTCAACAATCGTCCCCATAGGCGTTAACCGATAAGCAACACCGCTGGTATCGATCATGTCAATAATACGACTTACATATTTTGAAACCGATGCCCCTTCGCGGCACTCATCACTGGTCGGAAACATGCTAAATTCTAACAATACACTCATGTAAACCCTTTTTAAAACTTTATTTTGCGTCCATGAATTATACATCAAAAGCGTGTTGTCATTTAAAAATAAATTTCATGTTATTATTCCTTGAAGCTTTTAATACAACGTTCACTTGATGGTAACTTTTCTACCTTTTTACCATCTATATCTAACTTTTTAGTATAGTTTACGAAACTCATCGCATAATCCAAATATGTATCTACTCCACCTCTTTGGTCTTGTACTTTTGCAAAAGTCGTGTATCCATCTTTAGCACCTGCAATATAGCTATTTGTGACAACAGTATATAGCCTGTTATTATCAATTAAATTCCACTCCCCTGTAGTTCTCTCTTTAATTTCAAGATTTTGTATTCGATTGTCTTGACCTTTTGTCATATCAATATCATATTTTAAACCATAGGCATAAGGGAATGATCCTGATGAACCACCGTTATCTGCAAAATTTGACAGAGCATCTTCAAGCACCTGTTTAATTTCAGCGCCTTTCATTTTCATAGCATAGATGGTATTAGAAAATGGGAGTAATTCATATGCCGTTCCATAACTAATATCTCCTTTTGACACACTAATTCTAACACCTCCGGCATTTTGAATACACGCATCAGCAGGTCTATATTCTTCATAAAATGCTTTTGCAACAATTGGTGCGATTTCACTTCCCAATGGATACATTGAACCATTCACATCACCATAGTTGTGTCCTGGTATTCTAATATGAGCTAAATCTGTTGCTGCTTCGCCAATTCTTTCAGCTTTTGTAACATCTATTTGATCTTTAAATGGTTTTAGTGCAGTTAAAATATCTTCATCATCACTTACAATCTCAACACTTCCATTTAAATCTCTTATACTTTTTAAAATCTTATCCTTTGTAAGTTCATCAACTTCAACTTTATCTCCATTGGCATCTTTTTGTAAAAATTTATCTTCTATTAACATTATTGCTTTACCTGAACAGAATGTAACTATACCATTATTGTCAAATTCTACATCTAAATCTCCGAGAAGCTTTGTATATTGACCTGCTTGAACAATACAAACGTTGTTGCCATCTGCATCTTTAACTATAGTTGGATACTCTCCACTACTCTTGGCAAAATCTCCAAAATCTCCAAGATATGTATGCGAGTCTCCCCCTACAATTACATCTACACCCTTAAGAGATTTTGCCATATCTATATCTTTTTTATACCCTATATGAGTCAATAATATAATCTTATTTATACCGTCTTTTGTCAGTTTATCAATATATTTTTGAGCAGTTGCTTTCTCATCAAAAAACTTTATTTCATTACTCGGATTAGAAGAGTTTTGTGTCTTTCCTGATATGGTTATACCGATAATTGCTATTTTTTGACCATCAACCTCTTTCACAGCATATGGTTTTAAATCTCCTTGCAAAATATTTCCATTATCGGGAACAATATTGGCAGATAAAATGTCTCCATTAAAGCCATCCTCTTTAAGTCTATCTAAAAAGTGCTTTAAACCATTATCACCATCATCAAATGAATGATTTCCAAGTGTATATGCATCAAATCCTACTCTACTCATTAACGCTGCATCTGCATCTCCTTGATATAAAGAATAATACAGAGTTCCCTGAAACACATCTCCTGCATGTAACACCAAAGTATTTTTATTCTCATTTTTTAACTCTTGTATCTTAGATGCAATTCTCGCATATCCACCACTGTTATAATAAATTTTTTGATTATCGAACTTAAAATTCATGCTTTCACTGTCTAAGTGTGAATGACTATCATTCATATGAAGAATCGTCATCTTAAACGGTGCTTTATCTTCTGTAGAACTGCTACTGCCGCACCCAATAACAAGCAAGCCAACTATAAAATACAAAAAAGAAAACAACAAGTTTTTGTGCATCATTTGAACCTCTAAAAAAATAGAATATGAATTTTCATATTCCATACAATCTTATGATATTACGGGAACAATTTGGATACAGTTTGACTAAAATTTGGATACACTAAGACGTTTGCGTCAAGCGCAGCAATAAAGTAGACAGTTTTTCACATATTTTTTTCATTAATACATAACATCAAGAGATACAACAATTTAAGTATTTTTCAGCTCAAATCCATGTAAGCTCAGTTCACCCGATATCGTATTCATTTGCTAAAAAGCCTCCTTCCTGTCGCTAATGCTGTTGCCGGTTCTTCCATAATAAACTTAATCTTAGTTTCATCACCTCCAACTTTAACGCTTTATTAAAATCTTAGTCAAAATGAATTTACAAAAATTATAAACAGATCTTAGATTTTTTTTAAATAGCTTCCTTTTGGAGAATATATCTTTTCAAAACCTTCCGGATGAAAAGATATATCGGCATGACCGATAAACAAAATCCCCCCGTCTGCAAGAAGCGCTCTCAGGTTGGCAAGTGCCTCTTTTTTCTGCTTGTCATTAAAATATATCAGCATGTTACGCGAAAAGATGACTTCAAATGTACCAAGTTGCATCAATGACTTGTCAAAAATATTACACTGTCTGAAACTTGCTCTGCATTTTATGGAACTGTCAATACAAAATTTGGAGTTGTCATTTTTAAAATACTTCTGCACGATTTCCAAAGGTAACAACGATATTGACCGCTGCGAATAACACCCTTGTTGTGCTGCATTGACGGCATCGCTGTTAAGATCTATTCCTACAAGAGTTACCGATAGCGTCTCTTGCATGTTTTCTTGAAGATAGAGTAGAATCGAATAGACCTCTTCACCACTTGAACTGGGGGCACATAATATATTGTGAACAGGATTTTGCTGCATGAATTCGGCCAGTATTTCCATATGTCCCAATTCTCTGTAAAAATAGGTCTCACCTACCGTTAACATATTTATAAGCCTCTCTTTGAGTTTCGGTGACGATGCCAACATATTATGCAGTTGTTGAAAATCATATATCTCATTTTTAAGAGCGAAGCGCTCAATTTTTCTCATGGTAATATACTCCTGCTTGGAGTAATCAAGACCAAACTCTTTTTTGATAGCTGCTAAGATTTTCAGAGCAATACTGTCGTCAAAATCAAACTGTTGTTCGTTGGAACACTTTTGCAGTGTTTCGTTGTTCTTGCTACGCTTAAATAGTGCAAACATTGTTGTTAGCCTCTCTTTGAATATCTATGATAATGTCGTCGATACTAAGCACCTGTTCTACCGCTCCCATTTCCAAAGCTCTCTTTGGCATTCCGTAGACGATGGAACTCTGTTCGTCCTGCGCTACCGTCTTGGAACCGCTCTGTTTCAATTCCAGCATGCCTTTGGCACCATCAGCTCCAATACCGCTTAAAAGATATGCACTGATCTCGATATGTTGAAGAGCGGCTGCCGAATCAAAAAGTACATCAATGGTCGGATGGTAATAACTCTCTTGCACACTCTGCAGCTCCAAAATGAACCGGTTGTGTTCAAAACGTACCACTGCCGTGTCGCGTACCACATAAATACCGCCGCTTTGAATCTCCGTTCGTTCCGATACCAGCATCACATCTTCGGGATGAATGCGATGCAGGCGTCTTGCAAACGATCTCAAAGAGAGCGCATCCATGTGCTGTGCAATAACAATAGCACTATTTCGAATATTGTCTAAGGAGACCATAATCTTCTCAATCAAACCCGGGCCTCCCGTAGAGGCACCGATGAGAATCAGTTTTTTAGGCTTTAAACAGCTCAAGCGTATGGTTCAACTCTTCGGTAAGTTTGCTTAAATGCTCCGCTGCTGCCGCAATCTCTTCGACACTTCGTGCGTTATCGGTCGAAATCACCGTAATATCTTTCATATTCTGAATGACTGCTTCCATCTCTTTGGCAATATTGTTGGAGTTTTTAGCCGACTCTCCGCTTGCCAATGCCGCATTTCTCAAGGCCTCGTTAACACTCGATATCTGTGCGCTGACTTCATCCATTTTTGCAACCGCTACACTGAAATTTTTCGTATTCGACTGCATCTGCCCACTCGAATCGCTAATGGATTGAATGACCAAATTAATGGTTCCCGTAATTTCTGTCAAACTTTTTTGTGTACGCTCCGCCAATTTTCTGACTTCATCGGCAACGACGGCAAAACCGCGCCCATGCTCACCGGCACGAGCCGCTTCGATGGCGGCATTAAGCGCTAACAGGTTGGTTTGATCGGCAATATCGCCAATAATCGCCAAGACCTCTTTGACCGAAGCCGCCTCTTGTTGCAACTGCTCCATGCTCTGCGCCAACTCCATCTCTTTTTCACTCGTGGCATTCATGGTTTCAAACAGATTGTCAATGCCGTTGCTTGCCTCATGTAACGTATGCATGGCGACACCAACGTCATTTTCACTTTGATTCACCGAATCAACTGCCTGTTTTAGCTTTTCAAATGCTTCAATAGCACGCTCTGAGGTATTGGCAACCAAGGCCGCCTCATTTTCGGCACGACCTCCGACCTCCAGCGCCGTTGCTGAAAGTTCAGCCGAAACGGATGCGTTCTCGCTCCCGTTCTCTTTCGATTCTCGAACCGTCTGCTGTACTTTTTCAATAAAACGATTGACCTCTTGCGCCAACTCTCCAATCTCATTTTTTCCGATAACCGGCATGCGCTTGGTCAAATCCCCGTCACTCGAAGAGAGTTCACGGGCGGCATTTTGAATGGTCAACAAATTCTTAACAATAAAGTTGGAGACAAAAAAAGCCAGAAACAGTGCTGCGGCAATTGCTATAACACCTACTATACTCATAAATACTTCATCATCTACAACCAACTTCTTATTTTGAGCTATGACAGCCTCTTTTTTTGAAACGATTTCTTTACTTAAGTCCTCAAACTTAGGGAGCAACTGCTTCTCCATTTCTACAATTTGGCTCATAGTATCGGCATCATGCTTCATCATCATTGCATCATAGCGTGTCAAATCTTTTTGAATCTCTGCAACAAACGACGTCATGCCCAACTGATTCAATTCATTTTGAAACCGGTTTATCTTTGAGCGCGCACTTTTTATAGAATTCTTAAAGTTTAAACTGTACCTTGTCTCTTTGAGAGCCACA
>JALSLA010000037.1 GCA_026988515.1 Helicobacteraceae bacterium
TTTTTCAATATAGTGGAACTCTTCAAGAAGCTGCAGCAGATTAAAATTTAGCGTCATCACTTCGTTTTCTGAAATCTTCTTGGAGACCGTAACCGTAGGGGCACCGCTTTTCGATGAGAGGTATGGCGAACTGATATACTCACCGTTTTCATCCAAAGAGCTATTTTCCTGTAAAGAAGCTACGACACTGTCCATTCGCTGTTTTTCCTGAGAATTTTTCAAATAGAGCGGTGTAATTTGACTGAAAGTGTCATCAACCGCATAAATACTTTGTAGCGAACGAAACAGAGGAAAGAAACGTCGCAGATCTTCTTCTTTCAACGTATTGTGCTGCATCCCGTTGATAATATCAAAAATATTTTTTTTAATCTCTTCACGATTCTCTTTATAAATACGTACTGCCTCTTTCATCATCTCCCTCCTCTGCCGTCCGTCTCAGTACGACGGACATGCATCTCTATTTACTTGCCAGGCTCTTGAGAAAATATTTTTTCTTTAAAATCTTTGAGTTTTGCTTTGAGTGAATCAAACAGTTTTTCGGCTCTGTTTTTTCCTTCTATCTCTTTTTTTACCGCTTTAATGGTATCGTATAACACCTCATAGCTGTTATCTGAACGGCTGACATACCCAAGTGTCTCGGCAATTTTAAGCTCGTCTCGTGCTGATTTCAAATAGCGCAAAGCTTTCTCTTTTTCCCCTTGTGCCGACAAATCTGACGATGCTATAATCAAATCACTCGCTTTAAGCAGCGGCAAAGGGATGACATCCACCGTTGTGTCAAACGTACTGAGCGCAATCTGCAAAATGCCTTGAGCTTTGTTTGTCTTACCGTCGTGCAGATATTTGGCAGCGAGTTTGAGTGCATCAGGGTAACTGACTAAAGGAAGACTCACGACCGTTACGTCAATTTCACTTTGCAAGGTATTGAGCAAGAGCCGCGCTGCTTGCACCTTGCCTTTTTTCAATAAGACTTTAACCTCATCGACAGCTTTGTTGATATCGTCGTTGGTACCGATATATTCATGAACCGCTACGGCGCTCTCAATCGGCAGTAGTTTGGGTGCATCCTCGGCACTTAAAATCACCTCCAGCTTTCCAAGCGCTTTTTCAATGTTTTCTTTAGCTTTTTTTACGTCATTTTTACTGAGGTTTTCCAGTGCTTCTTGAGTAAAATCCAATGACGCTATGGCCTCTTGAATTAATTTCTTTTGTGATGCAACAGCATCTTTTTGCCCTTTTTCTACCGCAATCGTATTGATCTCTTGCACACTTTTTGTCTTACTCTGCGCCCCATAGACATTGCCTAAAAGCAGGCTTGACGCCACAATGGCTGAAAGTACTGTTTTGTTCATCATTCATCTCCTCAATCTCGTTTATTGTTAATTACATGTATTTTTTACCTATCCCTTTTTCGGGATCACAATTTTTAAAATGCCGTTTGTATAACTGTTGGTCATGTTGGAAACATCGGCATCATCCGGCAGTGTGAAACTTCTCTCAAAACGCTGAGAGAACCGTTCTCTGTGAATATAATTCGTTCCGTTGACATCACTGCTGCGTTCACTGCTTGCACGGATATCCAACTGATTTCCGTGGCTTTGAATATCGATCTTTTGCTCATCGGCTCCGGGGATATTCAACTCAATAATATATTCGTTACCGTCTTCTTTCAGATCGGACAGCGGTGCAACCGACATCTTGTCAAAGACCTTTTGAAACAGCGGGTCATTAGAAAACATCATGTTAAATTGCCCAAAACTTTTCTGCATCTCTTCTTGCATTTTCTTCATCTGCTCAAACGGATCAATCCGTTGCGCAGGAAAGTTGTTAAAAAAGTCATCGGCAGGTGCACTCGAGAGACTAACGCTGCTACCCGTTGAAGCCACCCGATCACCGGCGACACTTTTTTTAACATCATAAAGCAGGTAGGACTGCACCGCGACAGCAACAATGAGAACCCCCAGCAACAGATAGATCCATTTGGCGTTACTCTCTTTCATGATCCCGTCCTTTTATTATGTAATGGCGATCGACTTCGGTTTGGCTTTTTGTGTTTTTTGCAACTCAATTTCCAGCCGTCCGTCATGAAGTGCTGCTTCTATATGCTCCTTGTCAATATTCTCAGGTAACATAAAGCGTCGCTCAATTTTCCCAAATGAGCTTTCACAGACATAGTAGTCGTCAGCACTCAATTCATTTTTATATTTGCGTACCGCACTCACTACCAAGACGTCATCTTCCACTTTAATGTCAATATCTTCTTTCTTGACACCGGGAAGATCAATCTCAATATGAAAGCTGCTGTCCTCTTTTTTTGCCAAATTGGCGAACGGAAGGTGTGATGCTAAATTATCAAACGCTTCAGCAACCTTCTGTGTCGCCACCTCGACCCCTTTTTCAATCTCATTACCGATATTTTTGGCACTTTTTACAATATCCATCATATCCTCCTTATTGAATAGCGATTTTTTTAACTTTGTCAACTTTCGCACTTTCAAGTTTCGGAACAATCACTTCCAAAACACCATCTGCCGACTCGGCATGAATGTTTTCGACATCAGCATCTTCAGGAAGAGAAAAAGAGCGTGAAAACGTGCCGAAACGGCTCTCAATTTTATAGTAGTTTTCCTCTTTTATCTCCTCTTTGACTTTACGCTCACCGGAGATAACCAGAGTATTGTCCTCTACTTGAATATTAATGTCCTCTTTTTTCATTCCCGGTAGATCGACCTCAACATGATAGGCATACTCCCCTTCACGCGTATTGATCGCCGGAACAAAATCCCCGCTAGCACCCCCTGTCGTGCTACTTTGGCTCATATCGTCAAGCATTGCATTGAGCAGGTCAAATCCCCGTTTGACTTCTCGCAACTGAATACTGGGATTAAATCGTGTCACAACCATAACAAACTCCTTTTGACGCTCTTGAGAGCATCGGTTTTTTTTATTTACAGAAGTATTGTAGGATATTTCAAAAAAGAGTTCTGCCCCCTAGGTGGCACAAAAAAAAGAATTTACGATGTCAGTACGCTGATACGCGTTTCATAGTGGTGCGCTGCTTCAAAGCGTTCATGTTTCAATGCTCCACTTAAAAGCCGTCTGTATTTTGTTATGAGCATCTTCTTAAGCAGTAGATCCTGAGGATAATTTACATGTAATTTTTCCAGCGCTCTGACACGAAACCGGTCCATACCCCAAAACGTTGTTGAGAGCTGGTCTTCATGACCGCCGTACTTGGTTATAAGCTTTTCGTGAACCAGTCCGACATCATGCTCTTTTAACAGACGCAACCATAAATCGTAATCTTCACACACTGCCAAGGACTCGTCAAAGCCGCCGACCTCATTAAAAAGTTCTCTGCGCATCAGCACCGATGAAGGCGCTATAAGACAGTGTGAAAGCGAACGCTCATACAGACGCTCCGGTGATTTGGAAAATTTCTTGGGAAGATTTACATGTAAATTATTGCGTATCCACATCTCGTCGGTATAAGAAATTGACGTATTTGGATGCTCATGATGAAATAGCGCTTGCCGCTTCAATTTGTCTCGATGCCAGGTATCGTCCGAATCCAAAAAGGCGATCCATTCCGATTCTGCCATCATTACCCCATTATTTCGAGCTGCCGAAACGCCCATGTTTTTTTGGCGTAACAAGGTCACCTCGCTGTACATTTTCACTACTTCGGATGTGGCATCGCTTGAGCCGTCATCGACAACAATTATCTCTTGCGGCAGCAGGCTTTGTGCCAATACCGACTCAATAGCTCGGGCGATGGTAGATACACGATTGTATGCGGGAATAATTACCGCTACCTCCATAACCTCACCCCGTGATTGCCAACGTGACTCTGTAGGCAATAAATGCCAGCGAATACGCCGTGAATGTGGTAAACACAAACAGATAAAAGAAATAGCGGATGCCGCCGGCTTCACGGGTAAAGACAATGGATGCCGCCAAACAGGGCAAATAGGTCATAATTACCACAATAAACGCCACGGCCGAAGCAAACGAGATATTATTTGAAAGTACATTAGCAAGCGATTCACTCTGCTCATCCACATCACCTCCAAGAGCATACAGTACCCCCAGCGTCGAGACAACAACCTCCTTGGCGGCAAGACCCGTCTGAAGTGCTACCGACATTTTCCAGTCCATGCCGATGGGCTCAAAGAGAGGCTGAATAAATTTACCAATCTGTCCCAAATAACTCGATTCGAGCAGCTGTGATGCCATGCGGTTTTCAAGAAGCGCCGATTCTTGCGGTGAAACTGCTGTTGCTATGCGTTGTGCATACTCCTGTTCCAATGCTTTGTTGTGTGGATAGTTACTTAAAAACCAAACCAGCATCGATGCGGCGGCAATAAACGTACCTGCTTTTTTCAAATACATCCATGTTTTCGTCGTCACCGTATGCCAGATGAGCTTAAATGAGGGCAAGCGATATTTTGGCATCTCCATAACAAATGGTTCATCCGCTCCTTTAAATGCCGTCATTTTAAGCACTTTAGCGGCAATAAGCCCTATGAATACCCCCGCCATATAGATGGCAAACAAAACATTACCCGCCATCTCTTGCGAGAAAAATGCTCCGGCAAAAAGCACGTAAACCGGAAGCCGCGCTCCGCAACTCATAAAACCGATAACAAAAAGTGTGAGCAAGCGATCGCGGTCATTTTTAAGAATCCGTGCCGACATATAGGCCGGAATAGAGCAGCCAAACCCCGTGACAAGCGGAATAAACGATTGTCCATGCAGCCCGAATTTATGAAAAAAGCCGTCAAGTAAAAAGGCAACCCGCGACATATAGCCCGTTGACTCCAGCAGTGCAATACCGATAAATAAAATAATAATATTGGGGACAAACAGTACAACTGCACCCACACCGGCAATAATACCGTCTACTACCAATGAACGCATCTCATCATTGGCGATAGTGGACCCGATAGTCTCACCAAACCAGATGAAAAAATCGTCAATCCACTCCATGGGAATCGAGCCGATCTCAAACGTTAACTGAAACAGACTCCACATAAAAAAGAGAAAAATGGGTAATCCAAAAAGTGGATGAATCAATACATTGTCAATGCGTTCGGTAAGTGTCAGCTCCTGCACATCATCGGCACTATTCGTAACGGTTTCAGCAATAATACCGCGATTGAAGGCATGGTACTCTTCGGCAAATGCCTCTTTAAGATCATTGCTGTCATGGTGCAATTCAATATGATGGCTCGCTTCAATTAAAATAGGTTGTAACTCCGTCCAAATAGGGTTATCGTGCAGCTCTTCATAAGTCTGTTGGTTGTTTTTCAACAGATTAATAGCAACATTTCGGTAACTGTTGGCGGTATCGTAGCGGTGTTTTTCAAGGTACGCGACAATATGGGCTATCTCCTCTTCTACCGGCTCGCTAAAAATGAGCTTTGGCTCCTGATGTTCCTGTTCAAATGTGGCAACTACCGTATCAATGAGTGTATCCACTCCCATTTTTGTCACCGCAGAAACCTTCACCGCCGGCACACCCAAAAGCTGTGAAAGGTACGCCGCATCAATCTCAATGCCCTCTTTTTGCGCCTCGTCACTCATGTTTAATGCAATAACCATTTTTTTACCCAGGCTCATGAGTTCTGATGTCAACTGCAGATTCTTCTCCAAGTTGGTAGAGTCCACCACGTTAATGATCATATCATACGTTTCGGCACACAAATACTCTTTGGTCACGCGCTCTTCAATGGTATAGTCCGAAAACGCATACGTTCCGGGAAGATCGACCACGGTAAAATGGTAGTTTTTATAATCAAACAGTACTTCAGACTTCTCAACCGTAACCCCGGTAAAATTACCTACATGTAAATGGGAATTGGAGATGGAGTTAATGAGCATACTCTTGCCTACATTGGGTTGCCCGACAAGAGCTACTTTAATGTGGTTTGCCGTTACCGGGCAGGTTCCCGTTACCGGCAGTGTTTTTCTACTCAGCATCTTCAACCTCAATAAGCC
The DNA here is from genome assembly GCA_026988515.1 of Helicobacteraceae bacterium. Taxonomy (GTDB): domain Bacteria; phylum Campylobacterota; class Campylobacteria; order Campylobacterales; family Sulfurimonadaceae; genus QNZR01. The sequence continues at coordinate 6,001 of JALSLA010000037.1, forward strand.
GAGCCTCTTCAGCGCGCAGTGCAATTTGCATTTTACCTACTTTAATCTCAATAGTGCCCTTGGCTGCGGTCTGGGCAAGCACCCGAAGGAGCACTCCTTTCATAATTCCCAGCGAAATGAGCCGCTGCTTCAACGGGCCTGACGTATTAATTTTTGTTACTTTGACAAGAGCTTTTTTATGACAATCACTTAATCGTTTCATTAGTATATGGTACCTAAAATAGTATTAATTCTTGTAATGATAATAAATATCATATTAAAGTAAGGAAAAATTTAAAAACTATAATCAATTTTCACAAGAACACGGTTCACATTATCACGGCTGTCATGCGAATGATATGCCATTAATGAGCCGTTGAGCGAGAGCTGTTCCGTAATATTGTAGGTAACAATACAATCGCTCTCTTTAATGTTCACGACCTTATGTCGCGAACGCAACTGTCCAACCACTCCCTCAACCGTCATTCCGATTGCCGTGAAGCGATAACCGACTCCAAGCCGATACGCCATCACATCATCACCTTGCGCCGTTTCGGAAACCGTTCCGAGCGTCGCTTCATCGAGTGACGTATAGTACGGCCCACCGCCAAAACCGTCGCTTACTGCGTTATTGGCATCGACATAACCCCGATTGAATGCCATACCGCAAAAAACGCTGCCGTAATCGACAATACCCATGAGTCCGATAACTGCTCCTTGAACATTGGAGTCATTCATTTGCCGCAATACACTTCCTTGTAAACCGTACTCAATGTGAAAATTTTCTGAAATGTTGTAGTGCCCGGAATATTCGGCATAAAGAATATGACTCATGGCATCAGCACGGTAATACCACAATGCGGCACTGTTTTCATCATTGAGCACATAACTTAACCCGACTGCACCAAGACCCGAACCCCCGTCGACTAACGGAGTAAATTCGTATTGATTCTCAGTGGCATCGTGCCCTGCCCACCGTGTCACGTACAAGAGTTCAACTCGTGCTTGTTCCGTAACATCATAGCTGCTTCGAATCCCTTCAAAACTGTTTGCGGCCATACGAATATCATCGGCGTCGGCATAAGGGGTATTGAGCGTTAAGCGGCCTGCCGTTATGGCAAAACGATCCTTTTCATAGTTCAGATTCATATGTGACAGATAGGTAAAACCCGTGCCTGAGGTATCAAAAAAATCAGAATTCAAGTTGCTACCTGTAGCGTGATGATTAAGCGCTGAAACATATTGCGATGTTGTGACGTTTACATGTAAACTGACCCCTTCGTACGAAGCTGTTTCAAAACCAAATACACCGCCTACGGCAACAGCACTGTCATGATCATCGGCATAGCTGTTATGAATGTACGCCGATCGCAGCAATCCCTTGACCCGAGCATATTGAAACATGGCACGCACACTCTGTGCCTCTTTGGGTAGCGTCGCAATAACTTCATAGCGTCCCGACTGTTTTGAGTGCATTTGACCGCTCTCTAACGGATACGCCGAAGCCAACAGTGTCCCTGCCAATACGTCTATCATCATCTCTCCCTCATTAACGGTAATGTTTTGAAATGATAATAGTTCTCAACTTAACAGATACTTAATATTGATAATCTATATCAATATCATTCTCTTTGAGGGCGGCTGTTATTTTACAGACTGAAACTGGGGTAAAAAAGTTTCATGACTCTCGACGGCAACGTTGACAATATTTACGAATTTGTTAATACGGCTCTTTGTCGGTCTACTGCGTAAGACAATGCTGCAACATTTCTTATGTAATGCGCTGCGCCAATTGCTCCGGAAGCAGTCCTAGCGACTCTTCAACCAAACTTGTCTTGCCATGGGTAATAAACGCATCGGTATATTCAAAAGTCACGACATGAACATCACTGATATTTTCGTCGTTTAGAAACTCTAAAAGCGCACTGCCGACACCGCCCATTCGAGCCGAGTCACTAAAAACATACCACCGTTTATGTTGCTGTGCGAGTCGTCGTAACATCGATGTATCGAGCGGCTTGACAAAACGCAGATCTAAAAGGGAAACCGCCTCGTCCAGAAGGTCCAAGGTCGCTTTTGCGCGCCCGACACCATTGCCGTAACCAATAAACAGTATGTCGCTGCTACTTGAAATCAGTAGTTGTGAGACACCCAATTCAAACGGTTGTGACTCCGGAAGGGTGACATCAAAAAAATTACCGCGAGGGTAACGCAACGCACACGGTGTTGAAAATGTTGCCGCAAATCCAACGGCCTGATGCATAGACTTCTCATCACGCGGAGCCAAAAGTGTCATATTGGGTATGGCACGCAAAAAACTGATATCAAATACACCCTGATGGGTTTCACCGTCTTCGCCGACAATCCCCGCCCGATCCAGTGCAAAAACAACCGGAAGATTCATTAAGCAGACATCATGGATGACCTGATCGTATCCGCGCTGTATAAAGGTTGCGTAGATGGTACAAAAAGGTTTAAACCCCTCTTTGGCCAATGCGCCCATGGAGGTCACGGCATGCTGTTCGGCAATAGCGACATCCCAAAAACGTTCCGGAAACTGCTCCATTAACGGTGAAATACCCGTACCGCTCGGCATGGCGGCGGTAACACCGACAATTTTTTTATTCTGCTTGGCTACGTGCAACAGCGCTTCGGAGTAGATTGCCGTAGCACTTTTGGTACTGCTCTTTTTACTCGTGCCGCTTTGTATGTCAAACGGACCGACACCATGCCACTTCTCGTTCTGTCCTTCGGCAATTTCATACCCTTTTCCCTTGAGTGTTTGTACATGTAAAATGACGGGGCGCCGCATCTGTTTCGCCAGTTCATAGTTTTCTATAAGCTGCGGCAGATTATGCCCGTCAATAGGACCGATATACTCAATGCCCATCTCTTCAAACAAGATGCCCGGGGTAATGAGTTTAAAAGACTCTTCAAACCGCTTTGCCATATAGTGGGCACTGTCACCGAAATTGTCGACAAACTGCTCCATATTGCTGCGAAATTTCTGATAAAAAGGGCTCGCCATGGCTGAAGAGAGCATACGACTGACCGCACCGATGGGTTTGGCAATACTCATTTCGTTATCATTTAAAATAATGATCATCGGCAGTTTCAAATCACCCAGCTCATTCATGGCTTCATAGGCCATACCTGCACTGATGGAGCCGTCACCGATAACGGCTACAGGTATGCGCGTGTCACGCTCTCCGTTGAGCGCAATGGCTTTGGCGGCCCCGACGCCTAACGAGATCGATGTAGAGCTGTGACCGGCTACAAAATAGTCGTACGCAGACTCGCTCGGCTTCGTGTAGCCGCAAATACCTCCAAACTGTCTCAATGTTTTAAATGCCTCCCAGCGATCGGTTAAGAGCTTATGCGCATACGCTTGATGCGATACATCGAAAATAAAAGGGTCTTTCTGCACATCAAACACCTTATGCATTGCAACAATAAGCTCCGTTGCACCCAGTGTTGAGCTTAAGTGTCCTCCGTTACTGCTAACCACTTCAATAATACGTTCGCGAATTTCTTGACACAATGTCTCAAGCTGTTCCATACTGTATGATTTAATATCCATTCTCTACCTAAACTTTATTGTTCAACCCGAAAGGGCTGCTTTTTTAATACGTTCATATCGTTTCATAATTTCTGAATTAATATTGCCCACATCACTAATGGCAATGACTCCACCCGGACTCACGGCACTATCGGAAATCACCGTAACATGTTCTAAATTCGACACACGTTCACTCACTGCCCCATGATCTTTGGGGTTGACGCGCAACGTTACTTTGGCTGCACTGTGAAGTTCGGCAATGAGCGCAGAGGAAAGTTTTTTAGCAATAGCATTGGAGTGCTCGTGCAACTCATCTTCAATGACCTCTTTGGCAATATCCAAAGCAGCCAATGTCAACTCCTGCCGAATCTCCTCCAGTGCATCAACAAATTCGGCAGCGGCAGCATTCAACGTCTTAACCGATTTGGCAAACTGCTCGACTCCTTCAGACTGAGATGCCTGCAACTCAGCTTCAAAAGCCTTTTTACCATCAATGACACCCTGATCATATGCCTCTTTTTTTGCCCTCTCAAGCTCCTCTTTAAAGACCTTCTCCTGCTCTTCTAGTTTCATCTGTATTTTAATGAAGTTTGAAGAGATTTCATCCGTTTTTTTCAACAGCGATTCAACCAGTTCGTCTCGTGACGATGTCGCGGCTTCGTTGCCGGCATTCTCATCGGAATGCAACGGTGAAACAGCGTGTGTCGTATCTACCGAATCTGCTGCATCAGCATGCCCGCCGATAGCGAGTACTTTAAATTTGTATTTATGAACATCTTGACGCTTTAGCATCTCTTTGGTAATGACTCTGTCCATGGTTCTACTCAATCATCTCATCATTTTCGCCGACCTGTAAGACACCCTGCTCTGCAAGCTGCTGTACGGTTTCGACAATTTTTCGCTGTGCCGCTTCCACCTCTTTTACTTTGACTGCTCCCATAAACTGCATCTCCTCTTCAAAAGCGGCACGGGCACGTTCGGACATATTGGAAAAGAATTTCTCTTTAAGCTCTTCGGCAGCACTCTTTAGTGAAAGCATCAAATCGTTCTTGTCGGCCACTTTTAAAATCTCACGAATACCGGTACCGTCAAGCGCCACAATATCTTCAAATGTAAACATCATCTCTTTAATCGATCCGGCAAGCTGCTCGTCAAGCTGCTCAATCTGTGCCAAAGTCGATTTCGATGCTTTTGCTCCCAAACGGTTGAAAATATCGGCCACCGCACGCGGACCGCCCACTTCGACTTTGTACGACGCCAAAGACTCCAGTTTTGACTCCAATACGGCGCTGACCCGCTTAATAACCGAAGGGGAAATATCGCCGAGCTTCGCCATACGCATAGCAATTTCCGAACGCAACTCATCACTAAACAGACCAATAACCTCAGCCGCCGCCGTCGGCTCCATATGCGCCAGTATCAGCGCAATGGTCTGCGGATGCTCGTTAACAATAAAGTCTGCCAACTGCTGTGGCTTGATTTTAGCCAAGTAGGCAAAATTTTGAGTATTTGCCATACTTTTGGAGAGGCGTTCCATCACTTTTTTTGCTTCTTCTTGCCCTAATGCTTTGTAGAGAATTTCCCGTGCATATTCCATACCGCCGCTACTCATGTATTGACTCGACTGGATAATAGCATAAAACTCTTCAAGTACTGCCGTGGCAATGGTTTTGTCAATCGTTTTGTTATCTGCAATATATTTGGAAACTTCGGTAATATCCTCGACACTCATATTAGAGAAAATACTTGCGGTAGCATCCTCACCTAACTGCAGCAAAAAAATTGAGATTTTCTCGGACATACTCATCTCGTCAAGCTGTGCCTGTTGGGTTGGTGAAAGTGTCATGATGAGCTCTCCTTCGTCGGTGGTTTTGCAATTTCATTGCCGCCGCTAAGTTCTTCTTGAATTAATGCATGAAAAATTGAGGCCAGCTCTTCGGGTTTATCTTCGGCAATGGTTTTAATTTTTTCAATCAGTACATCATGTTTGAGCTCGTCTTCATTATAGTTTTCATTCATGCCGAGCTGCTCTTCGACTTTTTTACGCATCTGTTGTGCTTTTTCGACTAAATCTTCTTCCTCTTCATCTTCAAAATCCAAAACGGGTTTTTCCAGAACATCATCTTCTTTGGTTACCTCCAGCATCTTTTCGGCAAAGGGAAGAATTATTTTTTTATAGGCAATAAACAGAATAATGGCAACCAGAAGATATTGCAGTAATGGTAAAAAAGGTTCAATATAACTATTGACAAAACCTGAAATCTTGCTCGCGGTATCTTCTCCTTGCAACATCGACTTGGAGCGTTCAAATTGAAAGTTTCGCACCGAAACCTGATCACCGCGTTGCTCATCAACACCGATAGACTGCTTCACCAAAGAGGTAATCGCATCCAACTGACTTTCGTCCAAAGCAACATACTCCAAAACATCCAAGTCATTACCCTCGGCATCTTTGGTATTGCGGTACTTCCCGTCAACCACAACCGCAGCGGTAATTCTTTTAATTTTGGAGAACTCTCCTTTGGTCGTCGAAACGGTTTTAGAAATTTCATAATTTGTTGTCGTAGAATTTTTTGTATATTTGTCTTGACTTTGAGCCGATTCCAACCCCTGAACGGGTCCAATGTTGCTCACTACACCGGGAACGCCGCCCGCAGGTGCCGGCGAAGAGCCTTCACGTTTCTCTTCAAGTGACTGTTCGCTTCGAACAACACTGTCCGGGTCATACACCTCGGACGTCGAACTCTTTTGTGAAAAATCAAACTCAATGGTCACCTTGGCAACCACCCGATCTTTACCCCCGATAAACGGAGCCAATACATTAACAATTTTTTGCTCTCGCTTCTTCTCCTCAAGTGATTTGTATTTTTGCTGCATTGCAGAGAGTTCACTCATGGCAATCATCTCATCTTCGTCACCTAGTGTCTCGCCATCGGAATTAATCAGCGTGACATTTTCCGGTGTCAATTTCGCCACCGATGCCGCTACCAAATTTTTGATACCGCGAATTTGCTTATGCGTTAACATACGACCAGGATTGAGCTGCACCATAACCGAAGCCGAAGGCGCCACCTCTTTGGAAACAAAAAGACTCTCTTTGGGAATGGCCAAATTGACATTGGAACGATCTACCGGAGAGAGCGCATCAATCGTTCGCGCCAACTCGCCTTCAAGTGCGCGTAAATATTTTACGTTCTGATCAAAACTGGTCGCGCCGAACTCCTGTTTATCAAAAAGTTCAAATCCGACACCACTCTCTTTCGGAATACCCAAAGAGGCAATGGCAATACGCTCTTTGTAGACCACATCCTGAGGGACTTCAATCACATTGTCTTTAACAATACGGTACGGTACGCCGTCTTTCTCCAGCTTATCGATGACTTTGGCGGCATCTTCCGAAGAGAGTGATTCGAACAGTACTTTGTAGTTATCTTGTGCACTCTTTTGGGACGTATATACTACCAGAAAAATTAAAAACGCCACAATTGTAGCAACGGCACCACCAATGACTATTTTTTGCGATGATGTCAATTTACTGTAAAGTGAAACCAGTTGCGAAAAGAGAGCTTTAAAATCCATTGAAACCTACATATGACTTATAATACTGCCGTAAACTGCTCAAAAAAGTGTCTATTCTGCTCAGGGGTCCCTACTGTTACACGAATAGCATTGAGACCATAACCGCTTAAATCTCTTACAATAATACCTTTTTTAAGTAGTGCAAACGCTAAGTCCGATGATTTTTGTTCATTATGGAGCTGTAATGTAACAAAATTGGTATAACTAGGAATCACTGAAATACCCTGTTTGGCTGCAAATGTCTCAAAATGTTGCATCTGTTCAAAACACTCTTGAACCGATTCAAGCACAAAAGCCTCATCTGCCAATGCCACCGTAGCAGCTTCCAAAGAGAGCGTTGTAATATTAAACGGTGGACGCAGTTTATAGAGTGCCTCAATAACAGATTCCGAGGCAATTCCATAACCCACACGCATGCCTCCGAGTCCGTACGCTTTTGAAAACGTCCCTAAATAGATGACGTTGTCAAAACGTTCAATCAGCTCTTTGGGCGCAATGGCTTTTGCAGCATCTTTGTATGCGGCATACTCCATATAGGCGCCGTCAATGACCACCAGCGTATTGCTGTCAATCTGCTCTAAAAATCGGTACAATTCCTGAGCATCCACGGCATCACCGGTAGGATTATTGGGGGTACAAATAAAAATAATCTCCGGTGCATGCGCTTTGTATGCAGCATAAAACTCATCGAAACGGTGCTCATATGACGGCGTACGAATAATCGTCGCACCGACATGACGGGCATAGATCTCATACATTGCAAAAGTCACGGCACTCATCAATACCTTACTATTCTCATTGGCTTTGGCATGAATTAAGAACTCAATAACCTGATCGCTCCCCGCTCCGATAATGAGTTCACGCTCTTGCACATTGAAACGTGATGCCAGCGCTTTTTTAAGCGCAAACATGGAATCATCAGGATAAAGCGCCATCTTGCTCACCATACGCTTAACAGCCTCTTGTACTTTCGGCGAACACCCTTTAGGGTTCTCATTTGAAGCCAGCTTGACAATGTCCGCGGCATCAATACCGAACTCTCGAACAACCAACTCAATAGGCTTTCCCGCTTCATAGGTTGTAATATTTTTTAAAGTATTATTAAATGTCATTGATCCCCTCTCACATAGCTTCCCAACCACGTCACCTCATCCGTGTGCTGTTGGAGTACTTTTTGAATATTGTCATCATCAATATGACCGTAAAAATCAATAAAAAACCAATAGGCAAAGACATCACCGTCTTTGGCGGGACGACTCTCAATTTTACTTAAATTAATATTTTCGCGATCAAAGTCCTGTAAAAAATGTGCTAACGTTCCCGGTTTTTCCGCATCTTTTAAACGTACAAACAGCGAGGTTTTATCATCACCGCTTCGCTCATTTTTAAAATCACTCAAAATAATAAAACGGGTCGTATTGTTATGCACATCTTCAATATTTTCAAACAGTGTCGGGACACCGTACATTTTAGCGGCAATATGACTGCAAATAGCTGCGGCATTGGCATCTTCCGCTGCTAGAATAGCTGCTTTTGCCGTTGATTCTACCGGAATATGCTCAACATTATCAAGCCCGTGTTCTTGCAAAAATTCGCGACACTGCCCAAACCCTTTGTCTTTTGAATAGATTAATTTGACCGTGTCAAGATGGCGTGCTTTTGTGGCAAATGACATATGAATGGGCATATACAGTTCTGCAACAATTTTAATGTGACTCTTTGCTAAAAGATCCAACGTTTCACCGACCACGCCGTCCCTGCTGTTCTCTACCGGAACAACACCGAATTTGGCACGACCCGACTCCAAAGTTTTAAACACACCATGAATGGATCCCAAAGAGAGGTAGTCACTCATGCCGCCAAAACGCGATTCGGCAGCCTGATGGGTAAAACTTCCTTCCGGTCCCAAAAAAGCGATGCGTTCGGGCAACTCAATATTGCGCGCTACGGCAAATATCTCTAAAAAGATCGCCTCAATAGCCGCCTTGTTCAATATTTTCCCATCACTTAACCTTTCTAAACGCGCTATAATTGCTTTTTCACGTTCAGGTCGGTAGATGGCACCGCCGCTCTCATTTTTAATCTCGCCCACACGCTCCACTACGGCCATGCGTCTGTTTAATAACTCTAAAATCTGATTGTCAATGCAATCAATCGCATCACGACACTCTTGTAATGTTGTCATATTCACTCCTGTAACCCCGCTTTCAATACGTCAAAGACATCTTGATATATTCGTTGAGGCCGTTCACTCTCTTGAAGATACGGCACAATCTCTTCTGCTTTGGTATACTTGCCGCTTAACACAAAGACTGTCTGCATCCCTAAAGCACTCGCTCCGCTAAGATCTCCTTTGACATCATCACTAATCATGGTAATATCCGCATAGGTCGCATCGGGCTGTTGCAGTTGCAATCGCCGCAACGCTTCAGCATAAAATGCACAAGAGGGCTTGCCCACTACCGTATACGACTTAGAGGTGGCAAACTCCAGCATTTTTAAAACTGCACCCACTCCGGGATAACGCTTACCTGCTTTGGCATAAATGGTTGTCTCATGCATTCCTACCAAAGCGGCATCGGCAAGTAAAAAATCGATCATCTGCGCATACTCGTTCGCATGAAAGTCTGCTTTAACGGCAACCAGTACCGTTTTGGGAGACAGGTAGTCTAAACGGTAGCCCATCTGCTCAAGCACCTCTAAAAATTCTGTGGCTCCGTAAGCTGCTACCGCCTCTTTGTCAACCACGGACTCTAGCGTCATGAGTGGGTCTAAATAGTGTTCTTTGGGAATTTCCAAACCGATACCGTTAAGATAGCTTAAAAAATCGCTACTGGATCGCTTGGTATTATTGGTAACTACCATGTACGGTATTTGTCGCTCATTTAATGTTGCAAGCAGTGCAACAGCACCGCGTATCGGCTGCTTGTGAGCATCATCAATCAACGTACCTTGCACATCAATAAAATACATGTATTTAACTTTTCAGGTAAGGAGTCTCTAACGCAATCAAATCGTCAAAACATTCGCGCGCTCGAATCAAACGCTCCGTATCTCCCGAAACGGCTACTTCTGCGGAGCGTCCCCGCGTATTATAATTGCTGCCCATTCCAAAACCGTAAGCTCCGGCGCTGTGCACAACCAGCAGATCATTATGTTCTAGCGACGGCATCGGGTATCCTTTAGCTAAAAAATCACCGCTTTCGCATACCGGTCCCACAATATCGGCAGGAGTACTTTTGGCGTCTTGATTCCCAACCACCTCTATCTTATGATACGCACCGTAAAGACTCGGTCGTAAGAGATCGTTCATCGCCCCGTCTACAATAACGAAGCGCTTCTGATCATTGCATTTCTCATACAGTACTTTGGTCAAAAAATATCCGGCATTTGCCGTTAAAAAACGTCCCGGTTCACAAATGACCGTAAGATCTAATGCCGTCAATGTCGAAAGAACTGCCTGTGCATACTCATACGGTGCAATAGTCTCTTCATTATCATAACGAATCCCCAGACCTCCGCCGATATCGAAAAATTTCAATGCTATATTGACCGTTTGTAGCGAACGCACCAAATCGGCCACAATCACGGCGGCTTCACGAATGGGTTCAAGTTCCGTCAATTGTGAACCGATGTGAAAATGAATCCCCACCGGATCCAGATACTCGGCATTATTGGCACGCAAATACATCCGCTTGGCACTGTTAATATCGACACCGAACTTATTGTCGTGCAGTCCGGTCGAAATGTACGGGTGGGTCTTGGGGTCAATATTGGGATTGACCCGAATACTGATACGTGCCGCTTCTCCTCGTTCTTTGGCGATCATTTCCACTCTGTCAAGTTCAGCATCACTCTCAACATTGATATATAAAATATTTGACTCCAACGCCTCTTTGATCTCATCGTCACGCTTTCCTACACCGCTGAAAATAATTTTATAGGGGGCGATACCGGCACGCAAAGCACGTCGCACTTCACCGATAGAGACACAGTCAGCTCCGGCACCCAACGCCGCAAAATGTGCAATAACGCTTAAATTGGAGTTGGCTTTAACAGCATACGCTAAAAGGGACTTACGCCCTTTAAATGCCTCTTTTAATGCTTCATACTGCTCTTGCATAGCATCAAAATCATAAACATACAACGGCGTATCATATTTCTGGGCCAATGCTTTAAAATC
>JALSLA010000038.1 GCA_026988515.1 Helicobacteraceae bacterium
AGTGAGAATATATTCTTACCCAATATTTGTAAAAACCTCTTGCACATCATCGTCTTCTTCAAGTTTTTGAAGCATTTTGTCAACCTCTTCTTGCTGTTGGGCAGTGAGTGTAATCGGCGTATTGGCAATTCGCTGCAGATTGGCTTTGCTCAGCTCAATATGCAGTCTCTCAAACGCTTCATTGAGTGTTCCAAAATCTTTGTAGTCTGCCGTTACCAAAACAATGCCGTCTTCTTCTTCAATCTCTTCAAGACCGGCATCGATAAGTTCGAGCTCGAGCTCTTCTAAATCCATATCGTCGGTTTTGTTAAACTCAAAGATTGCTTTACGCGAAAACATAAACTCCAATGAGCCTTTATTAAGCATCTCTCCGCCGTTTTTATTAAAATGATTTTTAATATTAGCGACGGTACGGGTGTTGTTGTCGGTAGCGCACTCTACAAATACCAACACACCGTGAGGACCTTTGCCTTCAAAAGTTACCTCCGACATATCGCTGGCATCTTTTGCCGTTGCACGCTTAATGGCAGCTTCAATATTGTCTTTGGGCATGTTTTCCGCTTTGGCATTTAAAATTGCCGTGCGTAAACGCGGATTAAGATCGGGGTCGGTGCCGCCCTCTTTGGCGGCCATAGTAATGACTTTCCCCAATTTTGGAAATAGTTTTGACATGGCTCCCCAACGTTTAAGTTTTGAAGCTTTTCGGTATTCAAAGGCTCTTCCCATAATATCCCTTACTGTTTTTTATGGAATTATACAGAAATTTTAGTATGATGTTGCCTATAGAAACACTAAAGGGGTACGCATGGACAACTTTTCAACCGAAGGCACAAAAATATTGGTACTGTTAGGAATTGCCGCACTCTTTTTCTTTGTGTTACGACACAAAAAAGGGAAATAAGCCACTCTTGCTAAAATACATGTACGGAAACATTTATGTCTAAATTACAACACGGCACCATGAAAACGTTTATTTTGCTCTATATTGTCTATATGCTGCTCGCTTTTATGCTTATTGAGTACGAAAGCATTAAAAACCTGTTGCATCTGGATGCTATTTATACCGGAGCCGTTGTCTGGCTCAGCACGCATCTCATTACACTCTTAGGTATTGACGTCACGGCCGATCATGCCTTTTTACATCTTGACAGTGCCGTGATGGAAGTCAAGTTCGGCTGCAACGGCTTAGAGGCCATTCTGCTCTACTGTGCCGCGGTGCTTGCCTTTCCTGCATCATGGAAGCAACGCCTTATGGGTATTTTTCTGGGTTCGAGTTTATTGCAGCTGTTTAATCTGCTGCGCATTGCCCTTCTGGCATGGGTTTTAGAATATCACCACACTATTTTTGATGTCATGCACGAATACATCACCCAAAGCATTATGATTGTCATTGCCTTTGTCATATTTCTCATCTACCTACAGTATGTTACCGATGAAAACACTCTTGCGCAATAAAATCCTTGTGATTTTTCTCTATTTTCTTGGAAGTTTTGCACTCATTCTTCCGTTGTGGCTTCACATCAACACTGCCTACAACCATACCCTTTCCAATATTGCATTTCATCTTGCCGCACTCAAGTACGAGTTTCACATTACCAAAACAGACATTCACGGCAAAGAGATTGTCTTTCATATTCAAAACAGTACTCCTATTAAAGATTTTCGAGAACGTGAACGCATCATCAATGCCAATATTACGTTAGATGCCGCATCCGTTACCTTTAATGTACCGATGACTCTGGCACTTCTGCTCTCACTGGCTCTGTCGTTTCAAGCGCCGCGACGGCATAAAATCGCACTCGTTGCCAAAAGCATGCTGCTTCTGTTTCTGTTGCATCTGCTAACACTCTATATTATTGCGCTCTCCACACTCATTCAAAGCAGCGATAATTCGGCGTTAATGCATTTTTACCTCAACCGCTTCTACCTTCCTCAGGAGTTTATCTTCAATTTTGCTTCCATGCTTAACGGTTATGCCGCCCGATTTGAACCTTTTTTATTGGGAATCTTCGTCTGGTGGATGCTACAGAATATGAAAAAGCCACTGCCCAGCACGACAACACCCCTACCTAAACTTTAGCGCGCTCTGTCAACAACAACTCTGCCAACCGAAAATCAAGCGCCTCGTCAATATCGACGGAGCACTCCCTGCTCATCACATACGCGTAAATGTTTTTTTGAAGAAAAAAACGCTTCTCTTGAAGCAGTTTTTCTCGTTGGCAGATATATACGGCACCGTTAAGTCTGTAAAACGTCTCCAAATCTTGAGTACGTTTGCCTATGAGATCTTCGCGTAAAAAACCCACCATATTCCCGTCTTTGGGCAGTGTGTTTGACCATAAGGGCGAATGCTCCGTTTCACAAACGGAAACAACAGCATCGGCATGTTTAGACTCAAGCAGTTCAACGGCTTCATCAATATGTTTTGCCTCTCGTAACGGAGATGTCGGTTGCAGTAATACAATATAATCATATGCGCTTAAATCTGCCACAGCATGCATAACGGCATCAAAAGACGATGCCGTGTCACTTGCTAAATGTTCCGGTCTTTTAACGGTACTGACAGCGTATTGCGTTGCCATTGAGAGTATCTCCTCATCATCACTTGTAACGATAATATC
>JALSLA010000039.1 GCA_026988515.1 Helicobacteraceae bacterium
CATGCATAACGGCATCAAAAGACGATGCCGTGTCACTTGCTAAATGTTCCGGTCTTTTAACGGTACTGACAGCGTATTGCGTTGCCATTGAGAGTATCTCCTCATCATCACTTGTAACGATAATATCGTCGATATAACGGCTTTTTATACCGGCTTCAAGAGTCCATGCAATCAGAGGTTTGCCGTTTAGATCTAACATATTTTTTCGAGGTAGGCGTTTGCTTCCGCCACGTGCGGGTACAATGGCCAAAAACGTTTTTCCTTTATACATTAAAATACCTCATGATACTCCTGATTGGCTTTTTCATACTCCTCAATACGTCCAATATCTAGCCAATACTCTCGCAGTGGAAATGAAATACTCTTCTCTCCTTGCGCGATCAACTCCTCAAACAGCGTCGGCATGTCATAAAACGTGTCATGAGGAATCCGTTCAATACATCGGGGATCTAACATGTAAATACCGGCACTAACAAAAAACTTATGCACCGGCTTCTCTTCAATAGAGAGAATCTTTCCATCGTCAATATTGACCACACCGTAAGGAACCTGAAAATCATACTCTCGCACGCACATACTTGCCATGGCACCGTTACTTTCATGAAACTCAAGCAGATGCTCAAAGTTAACATTGGTCAACAGATCGCCGTTCATGACAAAAAAAGGCTCACTAGGCAATGTTTTAAGCAGACTCAGCGCCCCCGCCGTTCCCATACGTTTTTGCTCTAAAATGTATTCAATATTTGCGCCAAACTGCGCGCCGTCACCGAAAAAATCTTGAATAATCTTCGATTTGTAACCGACACACATAACAATATTGACAAAACCGTACGCCACAAATTTCTCAACAATGGTCTGCAAAATCGGTTTACCGCCGACATGCAACATAGGCTTTGGTGTCGTTTCGGTTAGCGGGCGCAATCGTGTTCCCAAACCGCCGACCATTAAAACAACCTGATTACTGCGAACTGTCGGCTGCAACAGTTCATCGAGAATGTCAATGCCTACCAATCGAAACTGATCGTCAACTATGGGCACCTGATGAATTTTTTTGAGCGTACAGATGTTAATGACCTCTTCTTTGCTTGCGTTAGCACTGACAACCGTCGGCTCTTTAAAGTAGATCTCTCTTATGGTGTCACTGACGGTTTTACCGTCTAAAATAGCCCTTCGAATATCACCGTCGGTCAACGTTCCCAACAGCGTATTGTTTGCATCTACCACCAAAGCAATTTTAACCGCACCGCTGTCAATAATGCGCAGCGCCTCTTTAACGGTAGAGTGTTCTGTTAGCGTAATACCGGAAATATCTTTCATATCAGCTCTTTATATCTATAAATTTTTTAACGGTGTTCAAGGGTTCTCTCTCTAAAATATCGACAATTTGCTGCGCAGCATTACCTGTACCGTAAATATTTTCGATCTTTTGACATTGAGATATGAAATCATGAGAGAGTGCTTTGCTCAGGGCAGCATCTAAAGTGTCTATCTCACAGTCAACGACATTGCCGCTTTGCAATCGTCCGCGTTGTCGGTTGCCTATGTTGACAACCGGTTTATGAAAACTTGCCGCTTCGATAATACCGCTAGAGCTGTTACCGATAAGTACATTCACATACGTCATGGCACTTAAATAGCGTTGTTGTCCCAAACTTTTAACCACACGGTACCTCACGGGGTCGTTGCTGCAAAACAGTTCGATCTGTCGATTAATAAGCAGCCCCCCTTCATCGGCATTGGCATAGGTAAAGAGGATGTTGAGGCCGCTGTGTTGCAGTACCTCAAAAATCTTATTGATATCATCATGAAGATCAGTCGTCTCAAGCGTCACCGGATGATAGGTAAACAGTGCGCTCTTATCACCGAATTTCCACGCCAAATCGGCTTCAAGCTCTTGACGCGTGAGCCGTTTCATCCCAATGACATTATCGATACCGGGCGCTCCGGTGCAAAATACCCGCGAGGGGGACTCCCCCATCTGAATGACACGCCGTGCATACGTTGGCGTTGCGACAAAATGCCAATAGCTCATTTTAGTAATGGCATGGCGTATCTGCTCGTCAACCGCACCTTCGGTAATTTCGCCACCGTGAATATGGGCAACAGGAATATTCATCAGCAGTGCTGCGGTTGCCGCCGCAAGTGTTTCAAAACGATCCCCCAAAAGCAGGATGACATCGGGTGCCAATCGCCGAAAAGCATCCGAAAGCAGCAGCGTCGCCAACCCTGACGACTTGGCCATCGATGATGCGCTGTCGGTTGTGAGCAGATTTTCAACGGTTTCATCAATGACAAACCCGTCGGCTTCTATCTGCTTGTAAGTGTTTCCAAACTCCGGTGAAACGTGCATGGTAGTCGCTATCAGTTGCAACTCAAGAGATTCTGAGGCTTGAATTTTTTTAAGTATGGGATACAACAGACCGTATTCCGCTCGGGTTCCAGTAACAATACATACCTTTCGTTGCTTCATAATAACTCATCCGCCTCATAATCTTTAGTGGCACAGGTTCCGATTATCGCATCCCAACGCATCGGACTCATGCCGTTTCCGGGCCGTTTAACCGCTACA